>JALFOM010000138.1 GCA_022782265.1 Clostridiales bacterium
CGCCATCACCATCGCCGAGGAATCCTCCGCCTTTCCCCTGATCACCGCTCCCCCCGAGGTTGGCGGCCTGGGCTTCTGCTTCA
The DNA here is from genome assembly GCA_022782265.1 of Clostridiales bacterium. Lineage (GTDB taxonomy): Bacteria > Bacillota > Clostridia > Oscillospirales > Oscillospiraceae > Limivicinus. Next base: position 84 of record JALFOM010000138.1, read on the forward strand.
AGTGGGATATGGGCTTCATGCACGACACTCTGGACTATATGGCTCTGGACCCCATCTACCGCAGCTATAACCACAACAAGCTGACCTTCTCCATGATGTACGCCTTCTCCGAGAACTACGTTCTGGCCTACTCCCACGACGAGGTGGTTCACGGCAAAAAGTCCATGCTCAACAAGATGAGCGGCGACTACGACCTGAAGTTCGACTCCCTGCGCACGCTCTACGGCTACCAGTTTGCCCACCCGGGCAAAAAGCTGACCTTCATGGGCAGCGAGTTCGGCCAGTTCATCGAGTGGAACTACAAGCAGCAGCTGGACTGGCTGCTTCTGGACTACCCCAAGCACAAGGCCATGCAGGACTACTGCCGCGAGCTGAACAAGCTCTACGTCAGCACCCCCGCCATGTACATGATCGACCGCTCCTGGGACGGCTTCAAGTGGCTGAACGTGAACGACAACCAGCGCAGCTCTGTGGCCTTTATCCGCCTGGCCCCGGAGCAGGACAGCTATCTGGTCTGCGCCTGCAACTTCACCCCCGTGCGCTATGACGATTTTGTCATCGCTCTGCCCGCCCCCGGCACCCTGAAGGAGATCCTCAGCAGCGATGAGGAGCGCTTCGGCGGCCACGGCGTCAAAAACGAGGGCGTCATCAAGAGCATAGACGAGCCCTTCTTCGAGATGGACTATTCCGCAAAAATCACCCTACCCCCCATGTCTACAGTGTACTTTGAATATAAAAAGGACAAAAAGACGGAGATAAAGAAAACGGAGGCAGAGAAAGATGAAAAAGGAATTTCGTGAAATGCTGAAGGAAAAGGGCCGCAGTGAGCTGCCCGCAGTGCTGCTGTGTGCGGCGGAGTGCGCTCCTCTGGCAAAGACAGGCGGTCTTGCCGATGTGGTGGGCACCCTCCCCAAATCCCTGGCCAGACTGGGCATCGACGCCCGGGTCATCATCCCCTATCACCGGGTCATCAAAAACAAGTATGCCGGGCAGACCGAGCATATGTTCCATTTCTACAGCAATCTGGGCTGGCGCAAGGCCTATGTGGGCATTGAAAAGCTGGTGCTGGACGGCGTGGTCATCTACCTGGTGGACAATGAGCAGTATTTCGGCGACAAGATCTACCGGGGCGGCTACCCGGAAGGGGAGCAGTACGCCTACTTCTGCCGGGCCGTGCTGGATACCCTGCCTCTGCTGGACTTCCAGCCCCAGGTGGTGCACTGCAACGACTGGCACACCGCCATGATCCCCATGCTGGCCAAGACCCAGTATCAGGGCGGTATGCAGGAAAATCTCCGTTTCCTGCTGACCATCCACAACATCGCCTTCCAGGGCAAGTTCGGCTTTGACTATGTGCAGGATCTGCTGGGTGTGGATTCCAGATATTACACCTGGGAGTTCATGGAGCTCAACGGCTGCGCGGACTTCCTGAAGGCCGGCTGCGTGTTTGCCGACAGGATCAATACCGTCAGCCCCAGCTACGCCAACGAGATCAAGACCCCCTATTACGCCGAGGGGCTGGAGGGTATCCTGAACGCCAGAAGCGGCCAGCTCTCCGGTATCATCAACGGCATCGACAAGGAGGTATTCAATCCCCACAACGATGCGCTGCTTCCTGCCAGATATGACAGGGGACACCTGAACGGCAAGGCCGCCTGCAAGGCCGAGCTGCAGCAGCGCATGGGCCTGGAGGTCCGGCCCGACGTGCCCCTTTTCGCCATGGTCACCCGCATGACCGAGCAGAAGGGCTTTGACCTGGTGGCCCATGTGATCGACGATCTGATGACCAACAACGACATGCAGTTCATGCTCCTGGGTTCCGGCGACGAGCGCTTTGAAAACTTCATGCGCGCTGCGGAGAGCCGCTACAAGGGCCGCCTCTGCGCCTATATCGGCTACAATGAGGAGCTGTCCCATCTGGTGTACGCCGGCAGCGATTTCTACCTCATGCCCTCCCGCTTTGAGCCCTGCGGCCTGAGCCAGATGATCGCCATGCGCTATGGCAGCATCCCCATCGTCAGAGAGACCGGCGGCCTGCGGGACACTGTGGCCCCCTACAATGAATACACCGACGAGGGCGTGGGCTTCTCCTTTGCCAATTACGACGCCTGGGAAATGAGAAATGCCGTGCTGTATGCGCTGAGCTTCTGGGACAACAAAGAAGTGATGCACGGTCTGATCAGCCGTGCCATGCAGGCCGATTTCGGCTTTGAACTTTCCGCGCAGGAGTATGCAAGGCTATATATATGGATGCTGTAAACAGAGGAAACCAGACAACGATAACGGACGGCGCCCCGGCCAGGGGCGCCGGAAA
>JALFOM010000030.1 GCA_022782265.1 Clostridiales bacterium
GTGCCACGGAGAGCGCGGAGCTGAAGCACAGCGTCTCGGTGATGATTATGGCAGCCTGCATCCTGATGGCCTTTTCCCGGATCGAGATCTTATCCGTGGTGTCCATCGGCCGCTTTATGGCCCTGATTCTTGTGATGACCTCCGCCATGAAGGGCGGAATGCTCACCGGTGCCGCCATAGGTACGGTTCTGGGCCTTGCCATGGACGTCACCAGCACCGGAGCGCCCTTTTACACCATGGCCTATTCCTTTTCCGGGCTGCTGTCCGGCGTGTTCGGCAAGCACGGGAGGCTGTTTTTCGTCCTGTCCTTCATCCTGTCCGGGGCTTTGTCCGTGGTCTGCGCATGGAATCAGGAGGTTTACATCAGTTCCTTGTTTGAAACCTTTTCCGCTTCTGTCATCTTCATGCTGCTGCCCGCCTCCTTCCTCAACCATGTGGGGGTGATCCTGCAGTCCATGGAGCGGGGCAGCGGGGAATCCGGCCTGCGGCGCTTTGCGGCGCTGAAGGTGAAAAATCTCAGCGAGGCTTACGGAGAGCTTTACGAGACGGTGAAGAAGAGCCTGGAGGAGCCCGGCAACGATGAAAACATCGCAAAGGTCTTTGACCGGGCGGCAGATCAGGTCTGCGTGAAGTGCAAATATAAAAACCGCTGCTGGAACGCGGAGTATGTGGACACTCTCTCCGCCATGAACGACGCCACCCAGGCCATGCGGGAGCACGGCAGTCTGTCCGTGGAGGACATCCCCGGCTTTTTCCGGGAGAAATGCACCGGCCTTCCCGCCTTTGTCACGGCGGTGAACGGAGAGCTGCGGGCCATGGCCTACCGGCGGCAGCTCCGCGCAAGGCTGTCGGAAAACCGGAGCGTGGCCTGGGGGCAGTATAACGATATGGCTCTGATGCTGAGCCGGGTGGCAAACGAGCTGGGCAGCATCAACGGCGCAGACCCTCTGGCGGAGCGGCGGCTGATCCGCTATCTGCGCAGCCTTGACATCGACGCGGAGACCGCCGTATTCCGTGACGGCAGCGGCAGGCTCCGGGTAATCATTGAAAGCGGCCGGCTGACCCCGCTGACCAGAGACGAAAACTATCTGGAAAAGCTGTCCTCGGTGGTGGGGGTGCGCCTCTGCCAGCCAAAAGAGCTGAGCGAGGGCTGCTCCAAGCTCACGCTGCTTGAAGCGGAGCCGCTGGCCGTATCCGTGGGCATTGCCGCCCTAAAAAAGCGGGGCGAAAAGGTCAGCGGGGACAAGGGCACCTATTTTAAAACCGACGCCGGCGTTCTCTGTGTCATCCTCTCCGACGGCATGGGCTGCGGGGACGATGCCGCCCGGGACAGTTCCCAGGTGGTAGCCATCCTGGAAAAGTTCCTGCGTTCTGGGGCGGACCCGGCGGTGGCCATGAAGGTTCTGAACTCCGTCATGCTCCTGCGGGGCGGGGACAACTGGGGCTTTGCCACGGTGGATCTGATGTGCGTGGACCTGTTCACCGGGGAGACCTGCTTTTACAAATACGGGGCCGCCCCCTCCTATGTGAAAAGCGGCAAGAGCATCCGCCGCATCAAGGGTGAGACCCTGGCCGCCGGACTCAGTTCCGGGGAGGGCATCGCGCCGGATCTGGTGCGTATGCGCCTGCGTCCCGGCTCCACGGCCATCATCGCCTCCGACGGCGTGATTGTGGACGACGAGGACGATTGGATCAAAAATTTGCTGATGAGAGGCACTGACGATATGAAGGCACTGGCACGCGGCACCCTGAAAGAGGCCGAAAAGGTATACGGCGCCAACGACGACATGACGGTAGTCACCGTCCGGGTGGAAGAGCGCGTATGAGATACCGTATCCGTGACGGCTTTCTGGAATTGTGCGGCGCGGTCTCCGCGTGGTACAGGGGTGTATGCGGCCGGTTTCGTCAGGGCCGCTCAGGCAGAACGGAGGTGATAAAGGGCACTGCAAGCCGGGTAATTGTGGTCAAGTCCCCGGACCCGGGGATCTTCCGGGAGGCGTTTTTCATTCTGCGGGACGACTATTTTTCCAATCGCGGTATCAGTCAGGAGGAGCTGCTGCGCCAGGCGCGGCAGTCGGCGGAGGGCTATGTCCGCTCCCATTTGCCGCAAAGCCCTCCCCGCCCCGGCCCAGGAAAGCTGCTGTTGCTGCTGGTCGCTGTGGCGGCGGCGGTGATACTCCTCCTGAAGCTTTTCGGACTGTGAGGTGAGGCAATACAAAAAAATTCGTGCCGGGGCATATGCCCCGGCACGGTTTTTCTTATCCTGACATTTATGTAAAAACATGTTCACGCGTAAAACATGTCCACGTATTCTTCCAGCGTTATGCTCAGCTCATGGATCTGCTCCGCGGCGGAGAGACCCACATAGCGGTAATGCCAGGGCTCATACTCCACGCCGGTTATCCCGCGCTTTCCCTCCGGGTAACGGAGGATAAAGCCATACTGCCAGCAGTTTTCCATCAGCCACTGCTGGGTAGCGGTGTCCCCCTGCTTCTCGTCAAGCAGGCTGTATTCCTCATCCACGATGTCCACGGCCAGGCCCAGCTGATGCTCGCTGTATCCGGGCGCCGCCGCGTGGCTTTTGGCGTCGGCCTCCGCCGTCTCCCGGTCAAGGCCCTGACTCATCAGCTCGCCGACCTTTTCCTCATACACCTCCTCCTGCTGGCTCCAGGCCCGGTAGGAGGAAACGATCAGGGGGCTGTGCCCCGCCGTCCGGCAGGCGCGCAGCATGTCTTCCAGGTCAGCCGCGCAGCGGGAGTCCACCATCTGTGTCCCTTCGATAATGGTAAACTCCGGGTTCACCTCACCGGAGATCTGGTTCCAGGGGTTGACCAGGACAAGGAGCTTGGCCTCGTTTTTCTGCCCCGTCCAGCCTGCGGCCCGGGCGATGAAAAAGCCGGCTACCAGCAGCACCAGCAGACCCAATATGATATTCACGGCAACAGGTTTCTTCTTCGTCTTCATAGGATAAATGTCAGCCTCATAAAATTCCAATTTCCAGCCCCCCGATCTTTCCGGTCTGGGGGCATTATATTACGCGCTTGTATACTTTCTGCCAATTCTTTGTATCGTTTTTGTATCATTGCAAGATTTTTTCTCAGCACGGGTTGATCTGCCAGCCGTTGGTCCAGATAAAGACCGGTATGGTCAGCTCCCGGCTGCCATCGGTATAAAAGTTAATGCTGTAACGATGATTATCGCCGATGCTTACGCTGTTGTCAAGCTCCGCGACGGTATCGGTAAATTTATACATCTCCGTCAGGTTTTTGGCGATGAGCTGGACTGTGTCGGAGCTGTCTTCCATATATGACGGTTCTTTTTCCTCATTTGTTCCGTTCTCATCATAGGCGGACTCTTCGTATTCCGTGTATCCGGCGCTGAGGATGATGCCTGTGCTGTCATCCACCGCATAGGACAGCTCACGGTATGTGGTTCCGTCCTGCCTTGCGTAATAGATGATCCAAACGATGGCCGTTGTCACATTGGAATCGTCTGAAACGATCAGCTGCGGCTCCGCATAGATCAGATCGGCGCTGCCAAGCTGAGTATACGGGAGATCGGTTCCTTCTATGAGCCGCGGTATTTCATATACCATAGCTGTCGCTTCCGCTTCCGTCATATTCTGCCCGCCGCTGATGGAGACGGAATTATAGTTGTTGTTTTCAGAGAACAGGGAGAACAGGCCCAGCTTTTCCAGCTTGGCGCTGTCGCTGGTGATGCTGAGCATGGAGCTGCCCAGATCCACGGTCTCTCTGGTGTTGTCCGTCCGGTTGTTCTGGATGCGGGTGAAAAAGCCCGGCATATACAGACCCAGGGCCACGGCCGCCGCCATCATCAGAAGCCAGGGCAGGATCTGGGCGGATTTTTTCTTTTTCACAGTCCTTTTCATACCCGGCCTCCCTTCAGCTCCACGGTGACGCAGGTACCGTTGCCCACACGGCTGGCAAAGCTCATGGTCCCCTTATGCAGTCTGACGATCTCGTTGCACAGGGACAGGCCCAGGCCCACGCCCCCCTGCGCCCGGGAGCGGGATTTATCCACCCGGTAGAACGCCTCGGTGATGTGGCCGATCTCCTCCTCGGGGATGCCCCGCCCGGTGTCCAGCACCCGGATACGGCAGCCTTCATCCGTCATCTCCGACATGATATAGATGTTCCCGCCCTTGTCCATGGCCTTGCGGGCGTTATCCAGAATATTCACCAGCAGGGATTTGACCAGGTCCGGCTCCAAAAGGCACTCGCCGTCCTCGCAGCGGCACTGGAGCACGATCCCCTTTTCCTCATACACCCGTTTCAGGTGCTCCACCATGCCGCCCACAATCTGGGCGGGTCTTGCGGGCACCAGCTGGATCTCCTTCTTCTCCAGCACCAGCAGGTCCAGCAGCTTGAAGGACAGGCTTTCCAGCCGCTTGCCCTCGGAGAAGATGTAGTTTGCCGCGTCCATCTGCTCGCCCTCCGTCAGGGTCTGGGAGCGGATCAGCTCGGCATAGCCGATGATGGAGGTCATGGGGTTTTTCATCTCGTGGGCAAAGTTGCCCATAAAGGTCTTCTGCCGGTCGGCGGCGTCCTGGATGGTCTTGATATTGTCCTCCAGCTTCTCCGCCATGGTGTTGAAGTCCTCGGTGAGCTTGCCGATCTCATCCTTGTTGACAACTCTCGCCCGGTAGGACAGGTCGCCGGAGGCGAAGCGCTTGGCGGCAGCGGAAAGAGCGCTGATGGGCTGGGTCACCCAGTAGGCGATGGCCCAGCACAGCAGACCGCCCGCCACGGCGATCACCGCGAACACCTGCCGGTAGATATGTACCTGGGCCTGGCTGTCCTCATAGATGCCGCTAATATCGTAGCAGATATCCAGGTACAAGGTCTCATAGGTGGCGGACAGGGCGGCGCTGATGCGCATATGCCTTCTCCCCTGCCCGTCCCGGACAACGCTCACCAGCCCCTGGCCCTCAGAGGTCTGGTGCTGCACATCCAGGGAGATGTTACAGCTGTTATCCTCAAAGAGCGTCTCTCCCTCGGACGACAGCTTCAGGGCGGACCAGCCGGCGGAGCTCTGCCCGCTCATCTGGCCCAGCACCTCCGCCAGCTTCACATGCTCCGTACCGGGGCTGACCTGATCCACGATCTTCAGCGTGTTCAGAACCATGCGGGTGGCGCGGAGGGCGGATTCGGTCTCCCGGTCAAACGCGCGGGAAAATCCGAGCGTGACAATAAGGCTGCCGCCTATCCCGAAGGCAAGCGCCAGCAGCCATATCATGCACATGGTTATCCTGAGCCGGAATTTCACCCTCTGCAGCACCCTTTCAAAGCACCAGCCGGTAGCCCACCCGGTTCACGGTCTGGAGCTTGTCTTCCCAGCCGATCTTCTTGCGCAGGCGTTGGATATGCAGGTCTACTACCCTGCTGCCCACGGGGTATTCCCCGCCCCAGACCCGCTCGTATATGGTTTCCCGGTAAAGGGCGGCTCCCGGGTTCTGGGCGAAGAGCAGCATCAGGTCCCATTCCTTCTTGGTGAGAAGGATGGTCTCCCCGTTTCGCTGAACCTGGAGAGAGCGCATGTCGATGGTCAGCTCCCCCACCGTCAGCAGATCCTCGGTTTTCTGGTAGCGGCGGAGCACCACCTCCACCCTGGCCAGAAGCTCCATCACCTCAAAGGGCTTGACGATATAGTCCTCCGCGCCCATGCGAAGGCCCTTCACCCTGTCGTCCACAGAGTTTTTGGCGGTAATGAAGATCACCGGCGTGCCGGTAGGCTGTATGTACTCCATCAGTTCAAAGCCACTGACCTCCGGCAGCATCACATCCAGCAGAGCCAGGTCAAAATGCTCCTCTTCCAGAATGTTCGCCGCCGTCGTCCCGTCATAGGCGCAGGTACAGCTGTACCCGGCTTTCGTCAGGCTCAGCTTTATCAGGTCTGAGATGGGCTTCTCATCTTCCACGATCAGTACACGGATCAAGAAACAACCCTCCATTGTATATGACAGTCTCATATCCAATTAATTATACACCGGATTTGTATCGTTTTTGTATACTTTTTGGAAATATGTGTCATAAAAACCGCAAATTTCAGAAAAATTAAGAATTGGAAACGAAAACGGCGCGGCTTTTTTGCCGCGCCGGGTCTTAAAGTGAGAGGATTCCCAGGTGCTCAAGGAGGATTTTCACGCCGATCAGCACAAGGATAATGCCGCCGGCCAGCTCCGCTTTGGACTTATAGTGGGCGCCGAAGACGTTGCCGATGTAAATGCCCGCAAAGGACAGCAGGAAGGTGGTCACGCCGATCAGGCCCGCAGCGGGGAGAATCTGCACCTCCAGAAAGGCGAAGGTGATGCCTACCGCCAGGGCGTCAATGCTGGTGGCAACGGCCATAAGCAGCATGGTTTTTACGCCGAAATCGTCGTTTAATTCCTCGGCCTTGCCGAAGGACTCCTTGATCATGTTGCCGCCGATGAAGGCCAGCAGCACAAAGGCCACCCAGTGATCCACCGTCTCGATCACCGACTCGAAGCGGAAGCCCAGCAGATAACCAATGACGGGCATCAGAAACTGAAAGCCGCCGAAATACAGTCCGGCCAGGGCCGCGTGCTTCACGCCCACCTTTTTCACGCTCAGTCCCTTGCAAACGGAAACGGCAAAGGCGTCCATGCTCAGCCCCACGGCGATCAGAAACAGCTCGATAAAGCCCATTGATATCTCTCCAAATTATAAGTAAAGTTCAATCAATATAAAGCAAGTTTACAAAAAAGTCAAGGAATATTCGGAGAATCGGCGTATAATGGAAACACTTTATTACGGAAAGGAAATTCTTATGCAGGAAGTATACGAATTTTTAAAGAGCGCTGGCACATACTATCTGGCCACCTGTGAGGACGGGCAGCCCAGAGTACGGCCTTTCGGCACGGTGAATATGTATGACGGGAAGCTGTACATTCAGACCGGCAAATCCAAATCCGTCTCCCGTCAGCTCCACGCCAATCCCAAGCTGGAAATCTGCGCCATGCAAAGCGGCAAATGGCTCCGCGTGGAGGCCACGGCGGTGGAGGATGTGCGCCGGGAGGCCCGGGTCAGTATGCTGGAAGCCTACCCGGAGCTCCAGTCCCTCTACTCCCCCGACGACGGAAACACTGAGGTCTGGTATCTGCGAAACGTCACTGCCACCCTCTCCTCCTTTGAAGAGCCGCCCAAAGTCTACAAATTCTGAAAGCCCTTTCATCCTGATTGTACGAGAAAGCCTTCCCCTTGAGGGGAAGGTGGCGCGCAGCGCCGGATGAGGTGGAGAAGGGCTGAAAATTTGCCGAAGTGCCCGCAAAACGCTGCCGTTCTCTGTCCACCTCATCAGTCTCGCTCCGCTCGATAGCTTCCCCTCAAGGGGAAGCCATCTTTGCCGTCATCCTGATGCGCGAAGCGAAGAAGGATCCCGTAAACAGAAGTCTCTACCCCAACTATTGACATAGAGCCAAAAAAGTTCCGAAAACCAACGGTTTTCGGAACTTTGGTGGTTGCGGGGGAAGGATTCGAACCAACGACCTCCGGGTTATGAGCCCGACGAGCTACCAGCTGCTCTACCCCGCGATATTTAACTCAGCTTGGACATAATAGCACAGTCCGGGTCTGAAGTCAATACCCAGATGCAAAGTTTTTCTCCTCAGATTTCGACGCCCCGGGGTACCGGGGCGTCGAAATTCCGCTCACCAGATCACATCCGTCCAGCGCTGGGCAATGATGTCCTCCATTTCCGTAGGCGCGAAGATCTGACAGCTGTCTTCATCCCGGCTCACGACCTGGCGCGTCACATTGTCCTGATTCTGTGTCTCAATGATCAGGTACTCTGCGCCGCCGCAGGGCCGGATCTCCTCCGGCAGCGTCTCCGGCGTGTAGTCGTCCGCCTGTAATAGCTCACTGTCTTTTGACATATGAAGTACCCGGTACCGCTCGGGCAGCTCCGCGCCGCAGAAGCTGACTTCCGTTCTCATGCTGTACCGCTGGGCCTTACCGTCCACAGTGGTAGTGTATTCACCGCTCATCGTCTGGGTCATGCTCATGCCTTCGGTTATGTTCGATGAGATGCCGCTCCCGGCGGTCAGGTACACCCGGCCCTCGCTGTCCTGATACACCGGATTGACGTAAAACGCTTCTGTTCCGCCGCACTGGACGTACACAGTACCGGTATACTCATTGCTTGTGCCCTCATCGCTGACTACGGTGGACAGGTACAGTTCCATGGGTCCAATGCTGTAAGATGCGCTGTAAGGCACGCCGTCCTGCTCCCACTGTACAAAAAATGCGCCCATGCCCTCCGTTCCGAAGTCATAGCCCTCGTCGGTTTTCTCCGCGTAGAGCCGGCCTTCATACTTTGCCATGTCCTCCGGGGAGATCTCCCCGCCGCCGTTTATAACGGTGTTCAGATTATCCTCAAGGTAGCTTTCAAAATTGAAGAGATCCAGATACTCCCGGGTGATAAACACGCCGACCATCATATCCTGATCCATGCCGGTCCCCTCCTCCGCCTCCGGACGGGCCAGAGCGCAGCCGGACAGCAGACACAGGGCCAGCAGCAGGGCAAAAATCTTATTCTTCTTTTTCATCTTCCGCCTCCAGATTGCCGTCGAATTTCAAAATATCCCCCACATCGCAGTCCAGATAATAGCAGATGCGGTTGATGGTGCCGAACCGGACGCCTTTGGCCTTGCCGCTGCGCAGGATGGAAAGGTTCGCCTCCGTTATGCCCACCTTGGCGCAAAGCTCCTTTGCCGTCATCCCCCGGCTGCGCAGCACCTCGTCAAGATACACGCGTATCGCCATACCCTCACCTCAGACAAACAGGTCGTTGTCCTCTTTCAGCTGCTTGCTCTCGCCCAGAAGCCGGGAGAGAAGCAGGGCCGCCAGGGCCACAGCCACGGACGAAACAGGAAATTCCACCTCGAAGCTGACGGACCGGAGCTGCGGGGCCAGGACCAGCTGAAGCAGATACACTCCGGCGCAGAGCAGCACTTCCGCCGTCAAAGCAGCGCGGCAGAAACGGGCAAGCCGCCGGGAGAGGATCAGCGTCTCTTCCGAATACCTGTCCTCCACCGCCGCGTCCAGCAGCTTCCGGGAGAGATGCAGCGCCACAAGGCTCAGCCCACAGGGCACAGCCGCCGCCACTGCACGAAGGATAATGACAAACCAGCTCAGCCCCAGCCCAGTGTGCACCGTATTTGCCTCATTCAGCGCCCTGACCTCCCCGACTGCCTCCGCCGGGAACTGATAGAACAGGCAGAACACATATACCGCCGCCAGTGCAAATAAAACCAGTTTCCCGCACTTTTCCGCGCCCCGCTTCCCCTCAAAGGCCAGCCGAAGCAGGACCAGCACCAGCCAGGCGGCGATCAGCACCCAGACAAGACCGTTCAGCGCAGGCTTCGCCATCAGGGAATACCTGGCTTCCGCCATGGCGGGATTGATCAGCAGGTAAAGAGAATAAAACAGCGCCGCAGACGCCGCCGGAAGCAGCAGGTCCTCCGCAAAACACTTCCCTTTCAGCCACCGGAAAAGGCACAGCCCCGCCGGAAGAAGGCAGATCAGGACATAGAGCACGATAGCCAAAGCGTTTCCCGCGCCGCCGGACAGAGATAAACGGCGCAGCCAGTTGCCGATGGGCGCCAGCGGGAAAGAGAGCACTGCCTCCGCACTGCCGCCCAGGGCACAGAGAAGTACGCAGAGCGCCGCTTCCGCCCCAAGGGCGGCTGTCATCAGTTTATTTTTCATATTCACCGCTCCTGAATTATTGTTTTACGATAATCATCATAACAGCAGAATTATTGTTTGTCAATAATTTTTTATCAGTGAAAAAGCCTTTCCGGCTTATATCGGAAAGGCTTTTTTACTTTACCGGCAGAGAGAACTCCGCGGCAAAATGGCTCTCGTCCCGGCGGGTGGTAAAGCCGCCGTGCATGTGCTCCATGATCTTCTGGCAGGTGCGCAGGCCGATTTTCGTGCTCTCCACCGGGTTTGTCAGCACCGCGATATTGTTGGACATGCAGAAGCTCAGCTGCCCACCGCTCACCTCACAAATGAACATCACCGGGCGGGACTTGTCCGCGTATTTCCGGGCGTTGGACACCAAATTGTCCATAACCCGCTTTAAATACATGGGGTCTGCCTGGACGGTGTACTGCCCCTGAATATCAATGCGGTTCACCGCAAAGCCGGCGTCCAGCAGGTCAAACTCCGCCTCGCCCATCAGCTGCTCCATCAGTATTCCCGCGTCGTAGTCCTCCAGCTCCATATTGGGCCGGGATGAGCCGAACATGAGGAAATACTTGAACAGATCGTCCGTCATGTCCTTGAGCTTCATGGCCTTCTCATAGGACATGGCCGCCAGCTCCTGCTCCCGCTCCGGCAGGGCGCCGCTGTCCCGCAGCAGCTCCAGATAGCCGATCATGCTGGTCATGGGGGTACGGATATCGTGGGACAGGGCGGTGATCAGCTCCGCATTGGCCTCCCAGGCCTTCTTTTCGCTGCCCATCCGCTGAATCACCGAGCGGCGCATGTTGTCCATATCCCCGGCAAGCTTGGCGATTTCATCCTCGCCGCCGGCCTCGATGGGCCGTTCCAGATCCCCCGCGCTGACCTCCGCCGCCTCCCGGGACAGGGAGATGATGCGCATGGTGACACGGCGCACATAGGCAAGCATCACCGCGATAAAGGTGACGCTGGCCAGGGCCGCCGCCAGCACGTTATTGACCCAGTATTCCCGCACCTCGGAGGAGTCGCTGATAGCGATCTGATAGGTGCCGTCGGCAAAGCGCAGAGGATAGAGCTTGCCGTACTGGCCGGAATACTGCTCAGCGGAGTTCATGCCCGGCTCCGGTGGCCCGGACTGGCCGCCGCCGGCGCGAAAGGCGCCGTCCTTGCTGCCGTAGACCAGAATGGTCACATATTCATGCTTCGCCGTCCAGCGGGCGATGGCCGCGCTGTCTCTGCCGGAGACCTGATTTGCGTTGACCCAGGAGCTGAAGGAGGAATAGATCTCCGCTTTCCGGGCGGAAACCGACTCCTTGCTCATATATAAATGCTCCACCGTGTAGCGCCCCACGCCGCTGACGGTGAAAAAAACCGCCAGGCCGCAAAGAAACGACAGCAGCAGAGACAGCAGCACCTTGGCGCTGAGGGAGGCTTTGATCTTCTTAATCAATCTGATAGCCCTTTCCCCACACGGTGCGGATGATTTTGGGGCTGGAGGGATTGGCTTCGATCTTACGGCGCAGGTTCAGCACATGGACCATGACGGTGTTGCCGGAGCCGGGCAGGAATCTTTCCTTCCACACCGCCTCATAAAGCTCCTGGGCGGTGACGGTCTTGCCCCGGTTGCGGAGCATATATTCCAGTATGGCATATTCCGTGTCCGTCAGCAGCACGGGCTTTCCGGCGCTGGTGACGCTGCGGGAGCCAAAATCCACCTCCAGATCCTCGATGGCCAGGGCCGCCTCCGGCTTGCCCTGGTACTCCTTATACCGGCGGAGCAGGGAGCCCACCTTTGCCAGCAGCTCCTCCTGGGAGAAGGGCTTGGAGAGAAAGTCGTCCCCGCCGCTGCTGTAAGCGGAGATGCGGTCAGCCTGGGCGGACTTGGCCGTAAGGAAAAGCACGGGAGCGTTGGAAAACCCCCGCAGGGCGTCGCAGGTCTCATAGCCGCTCATGCCGGGCATCATCACGTCCAGGATGACCAGGTCTGTGTCCGGGTGGCCCCGGAGATATTCAACAGCGCCGGCGCCGTCCGCCGCCTCGCTCACCTCATAGCGCTCCTGTAGGAGCAGGCGCAGCACATTGCGGATATCGGTATCGTCGTCAACAATTAAAATGTTCGATTTCTTAGGCATTTGATCACCTCTTCTGGCATTGTATCACATTTTTGTCTTTTCACAACGAAAAAAACAAAGATTTAAGAAACCTTAAGAGACAGAGGCGTACAGATGTGGTACAATGCAGGCGTAACACTCCCACAGCCAGGTTTTTCCGGCTTTTTTCAGGTGGGAGCCTGTACTGTAATTTTTCTCAATGGAGGATAAAATATGAAGAAAAGCAAAAACATTCTGGCCCTGATTCTGGCAGCGGTCATGCTGCTGGCGCTCACGGCCTGCGGCAAGGACGGTGAGCAGGGCAGCGCCCCCAGCAATACCCCCACTCCCGAATTTGTCTATACCTCAAGCTACAAGACCCTCTCCACCGGCACAAACGGGATGAGCGCGCAGCTCTTCACCGAGGACGGCTTCTACTCCGTGGAATCCGAGAAGGTGGGCGAGAAGGAGCATGACCAGCCTGCCGAATGGGAAGGCCAGTACGACATTTATGAGGAGGCCATCTACTTTGTCGGTTTCGACGGCAGCAGGACCAAGCTTGCAGACTATGAGCCTGTCCGCCCGGATTCCGACATGGAAGGCCATGATTACGGCAGCTACATCAGCGCCCTCATCCAGGGCCAGGACGGCCAGCTCATCACCCTGGACGACACCTGGGACAACTGGAACGACGCTCCCGAGGGTGTGGAGATGTACACTGACGAATGGTACAGCTACTCCCAGTATGAGGAGCATTACTATTTCCGCGTGCTGGACGCCACCGGCAAGGAGCTCTCCCGCAGTGAGCTGAACATAAACACCGCTGACGGCGGCTATTTCTCCCCCTACTCCATGATCGCCGGTGAGGACGGCACTGTGATCTGCTGCTGCGATCAGGGCATCATCGGCTTTGATCCCGCCACCGGCGAGCAGCTGTTCACCATTGAGATGAGCAACTACCCCGACAAGCTCATCCGCCTGAACGACGGCCGGGTGGTGGTCTCCAACTGGGGCGAGAGCGGCAACCAACTCACCGTGGTGGATGTGGCAGCCAAAGCCCTGGGCGAGAACATTCCCTTTGACGGCGACACCTATAACACCGTCAGCGGCAGCGGCGAATACGACCTGTATTTCACCAGCGGCTCCAACTTCTACGGCTACAAGCTGGAAAATCAGGAAAAGACCAAGCTCTTCAACTGGATCAGCTGCGATGTGAACAATGACAACCTGTCCGGCTTCACCGTCAATGCCGAGGGTCAGGTTCTTGGTCTGATCAACTCCTGGGACAGAAATTACGAAAACTGCACCTGCGAGCTGGTCACTATCTCCAAGCAGCCCTATGACCCCAGCACGGAAAAGACCGTGCTGACCCTGGCCACCCAGTACGTCAACTGGAACGACCGGGACACCATCATCAATTTCAACCGCAACAGCGACAAGTACCGCATTGAGGTTCTGGATTACTCCGAGTACAACACCGAGGACGACTATGAAGCGGGCCTGACCAAGCTGAAGACCGAGATCATGGCCGGCAACCTGCCCGACATCATCTGTCTCAACGGCCTGGACGGCAGCCTGCTCTCCGCCAAGGGGCTGATCGTGGACCTGTACCCCTACATGGACGCAGACAGCGAATTCAGCCGCGACGACTTCTTCCCCAACGTGCTGAAGGCCGTGGAGGAAAACGGCAAGCTCTACTCCACCGTGGGCAGCTTCTACATCCAGACCGTGGCCGGCGCCAGCTCTGTGGTGGGCACTGAGCCGGGCTGGACCTACGCGGACCTGGAGGCGGCTCTGGCCACCATGCCCGAGGGCTGCGAGATCTTTGACCACTACACCACCAGGGACGACATTCTCCAGACCAGCCTGATGCTGGACATGGACGACTATGTGAACTGGAGTACCGGCGAATGCAATTTTGACTCCCAGCAGTTCATTGACCTGCTGAACTTTGCCAACAAGTTCCCTGGGGAGTTTGACTGGGATAATTACGAATGGTCCGAGGAGGATGACTCCTGGAACCGCATTGCCCAGGGCAAGCAGATGCTGATCAGCGCCAACATCTCCGACTTTGACTCCTCCATCCTCCAGTATCAGTCCCTGTTCGGCGGGGATATCGACGATGTGACCTTCATCGGCTTCCCCACCAATAACGGCGTGGGCAGCATGCTGGGCATTGACTCCGGCTATGCCATCAGCAAAAACTGCAAGGATCCCGAGGGCGCATGGCAGTTCCTGCGCAGCTTCTTCACCGAGGATTTCCAGGAAGGTCTGTGGAACTTCCCCAGCAACAGGAAGGCCTTTGACGCTAAGCTCAAGGAAGCCATGACTCCCGTATACATGACCGATGCCGATGGCAACTACATTCTGGACGAGAACGGCAACAAGATCGAAGAGAGCCAGGGCGGCTTCGGCTGGGGTGACGGCGCGATGGTGGATATCTACGCCATGACCCAGGAGCAGGCCGACAAGCTGATGGAGCTGATCGAGAGCACCGACAAGGTGGCCAATTACGACAGTGCCATCTATGACATTGTCACCGAGCAGGCCGCCGCCTTCTTTGCCGGACAGAAGTCCGCCGAAGAGGTCGCCAAGCTGGTGCAGAGCAAGGCCAATATCTTCGTCAACGAACAAAGATGACATCAGGGCGCAGGGCAAGCGGGCGACCGCAAGGGTCGCCCCTACGCCTACCCTAAAATAATTACCGATTCAAAGCCCAATGCAGTGGGTTTGAATCGGGGAGGAAGAAGTCGCAGCGTGAAGAAAACATGCCGGTGGCATGTTCTTAGCGTAGACTGCGGCGGCTATGCTGCCGCAGGGAACCGAAACAGCGCACACATTCCGGAAAACGAAACGGAGCGAGTTTCTTCTAACGATGTAGGGGCGGCCCTGCGTGGCCGCCCGTGTTGATCTGCGTCGAAAACCGTGGGAAACGGGCCGCCACACAGGGCGGCCCCTACAGTCTCCTGGAAGATTGTCGGTTGCTACGGCAGTACTTGCGCGCAGCAACTACATGTAGTATAATATTCCCCAACGAAAACACAAAAAGCGGTAAAAGGTATGAAAAAAAATTCGCCGAAACTGAATGACAGAGGGAAGGATTTTCTCAAAAGCATGTGCTTTCTCTCCCCCAGCCTTCTGGGCGTGGGCATCTTCTTTATCCTGCCCTTCTGCGTGGTGGTCTACTACTCCCTGATCGACGGGGTTGGATCGAAGAACTTTGTGTTCCTCCAAAATTTCATAAAGCTGTTCGATAACTCCGCTTTCCGGCTGGCCGCCAAGAACACCCTGACTTTCTCTGCCATGGCCGTGCCTCTGGCAGTCGTTCTGTCCATGGTCCTGGCGCTGATGCTGGAAAGCCGCATTCCGCTGAAATCCCAGTTCCGCACCTTCTTTTTAAGCCCCATGATGGTCCCTGTGGCCTCCGTGGTGCTGATCTGGCAGGTGCTCTTCAACTACAACGGCACGGTCAACGAGTTTCTCATGCTCTTCGGCGCAGACAAGGTCGACTGGCTCCAGTCCCAGTTTGCCCCGGTGGTGGTGCTTCTTCTGTTTTTGTGGAAGAATCTGGGCTACAACATGATTCTCTTCATGGCCGCCCTGAATAACATCCCCAAGGAGCTGCTGGAGGTGGCCGACGTGGAGGGCGCCAGCGAGATGTATAAATTCTTTGCCATCAAGCTGCGCTACCTGTCCCCCACGGTGCTGTTTGTCACCATATTGTCCCTGATTAACTCCTTCAAGGTGTTCCGGGAGGTGTATCTGCTGGCCGGGGCCTACCCCTACGAGGCGCTGTATACCCTCCAGCACTTCATGAACAACACCTTTGATTCCCTGGACTATCAGAAGCTCTCCGCCGCCGCGGTGCTGATGGCGCTGGTGATGGTGGTCATCATCGCCCTGCTCTTCAAGGCGGAGGACTGGTTCGGAAAGGACGTGGAGGGATGAAGAAAAAACGCTATTTTGGCCGGGGCGCCATGTTCCTGCTCTGTGCCTTCTTCGCCGTGGCCTTTCTGCTGCCCACGGTGCTGACCATCACCAACTCCTTCATGTCCGAAAGCGAGATCAACGCAAACTACGGCATGGTCTTCTCCACCACCACCGGGGGCTACGTCTCCGAAAAGGTGAATCTGAAGTTTATCCCCGACAAGGTAACTTTATCCCAGTACATCACGGGTCTGGTGAAAAGCCCGGAATACCTGCTGAAATTCTGGAACAGTGTGATTCTGGTGGTGCCCATCGTGATCTTTCAGGTGGCCATCGCCTCCGTGGCGGCCTACAGCTTCACCCGCTGGCGGGGGAAGCTCCGCAGCGGCATTTTCTTCTTTTATGTGATATTGATGCTCATGCCCTACCAGGTCACCCTGGTGCCAAACTACCTGGTCAGCGACTGGCTGGGCATTCTGAACACCCGCTGGTCCATCATTTTCCCCGGCATGTTCGCCCCCTTCTCCGTGTTTCTGCTGACCAAGTTCATGCGCCGCATCCCCTACTCCCTCATTGAGGCCGCCAAGGTGGACGGCGCCGGAGAGTGGGATATCTTCACCAAAATCTGTCTTCCCCAGTGCCGCTCAGCCCTGTATTCCATCGCCATTCTGGTGTTTATCGACTACTGGAACATGGTGGAGCAGCCCCTGATCCTTCTGCAGGACGCGGAAAGCCAGCCTTTGTCGGTGTTTCTCTCCAGCATCAACGCCGGGGAGATCGGTCTGGCCTTCGCCATGGCAACCGTATACATGATCCCCTCACTGCTGCTGTTTCTCCACGGTGAGGAATATCTGGTGGAGGGCATCGCCAACTCCGGCAGCGTAAAAGGATAAGCCAAATGCCTCCCCTAACAGGGGAATCTATATGTAATTCTATTTCGATTTGACGAGGAGAAAAGCTCATGGAAGTCAAAGTGAAAAACAGAGGATGGGTCAAAAACGCCGCCATTATCTTTCTGGCGGTGATGCTGGTACTTACCTTCTTCTCCAACACCTTTATGAACCACTCCCTGGCTGAGGTGGCTACCCAAAGCGTCACCAACGGCTCCATCACCGCCAAGGTGCGCGGCACCGGCACAGTGGAATCCAACGGCAGCTACCAGGTCAAGGCCGGGGCCACCCGGGAGATCCGCGCCGTCATGGTCAAGGAGGGGCAGGAGGTCAACCAGGGCGATGTGCTCTTTGTTCTGGGCGAAGGCCCCAGCGAGGAGCTGGACGCCGCCACGGAAAACCTGCGTCAGCTCCAGCTCAGCTACCAGCGCACCGCGGTGAACATGCCCAGCTTTGACTACTCTCTGGACGAACGGAATATTGAAAAGGCCAAGGAGACCCTGGCCAGCGCGCAGGCCGCTGAGAACAGTGCCAAGGCCGCGCTGGAGCAGAACGCCAACGTCCCCGAAGCCGAGCTGAAGGCCGCCCAGGCCCGGCTGGACAGCGCAAATCAGGCCCTGACCGACGCCAGGGCCGAGCTTCAGACCAGATACGACGCCGCTTTGGTCCTCCGGGATCAGGCCCAGGCCAGACTGCAGGAGCTGCTGAACAACAAGCCCGAAGAACCGGAAGAGGGCAGTGAGGAGGACAGCAGCTACCAGCAGCAGCTGGCCGCCGCCCAGGCGGAGCTGGACGCGGCAAACGCCCTGCTGGAATCCCTTGACCCCAGCGTTGACCCCACGGTAAAGGCCGCCCAGGCGGAAGCGGACGCCGCTCAGGAGGCGCTGGACGCCATTTTGAACCGGGCCGGCCCCTATGCCGAGAGCTACAACCAGGCCGTAGAGGCCCGGAAGGCCGCCGAGGACGAGCTTTTCACCCTGGAATACAACCTGAACCAGGCCAAAATTCAGAACAACAAGACCGCCGCTGCCGCCGCGCTGGAGCTGCAGGATATGGCCCAGCAGATTGAAAAGGCCAAAAAGCAGCTGGCTGAACTCAGCGGCGGAGAGGATAACCAGGTGACCGCAAACGTGGGCGGCATCATTGAATCCATCGCCTACACCGCAGGCAGCACCGCCCCCAAGGACGAGGTGCTCTGCACCATTCAGGTGCCGGATATGGGCTACTCTCTCAGCTTCTCCGTCACCAACGAGCAGGCCCGCCGCCTCCGCGTGGGCGACAGCGCCAGCGTCACCAACTACTACTGGGGCAGCGAGATCACCGCCACTCTGACCAACATCAAGACCGACCCCAAAAACCCCCAGACCAGCAAGCTGCTGACCTTTGACCTGAGCGGCGATGTAAACGCCGGGTCCGAGCTGACCATTTCCGTGGGCCAGAAGAGCCAGAATTACGAGATCATCATCCCCAACTCCGCCATACGGACAGACAGCAACGGCAGCTATGTGCTGACGGTTGAGGCCAAAAACTCCCCCCTGGGCAACCGCTATATCGCCCAGCGGGTGGATATTGAGGTCGTTGCCGCCGACGATGTAAATTCCGCCGTCACCGGCGATCTGAGCTACGGCGACTTTGTGATCACCACCAGCAACAAGCCGGTGCAGAAGGGCGACCAGGTGAGAATGGCGGACGGAAACTGATATGAAAGCTAAAGCACGGAAAAAGAGAATATTCCTGCTTGCGCTGAACGCTGTGCTGGTGCTTTTGGCCCTGCTCTGCCTGCTGACAATCCGTATTCTCTCCGCAAACATGGAGGCGCAAAGGGCGGCGGAGCGCTGGCAGGGAGAGAGCGGCACTGCGTTTCGCCAGATCAGCTGCTATCTGCCCGTGGACGAAAAACAGAGTCTGAACGACATGTACGCCTTTCGCTACAAGCTGCTGGACGCGCTGCACAAGGCCGCGCTGGACATTGACAACGACGAGAGCCTGTTTGTGGACGCTTGGAGCGCGGTGGACAAGCTCACCGTTTCCAGCTCCCGGGCCAGCGGCGAGGCCTCAGTCATCGCCGTGGGGGGCGAGTTCTTTCAGTTCCACCCCATCCGGCTTCTCAGCGGCAGCTACCTCTCCGAAAACGACCTGATGCAGGACCGGGTGCTGCTGGATGAGGATCTGGCCTGGCTGCTGTTCGGCGGCACGGAGCTGACCGGCATGAGCCTGAAGATCAACGGCGTGCCTTTTGTGGTGGGCGGCGTCATCGAGCGGGAGCAGGATTTTGCCAGCCAGCGGGCCTACACCGTGGGTCAGGGGCTTTACATGTCCTATGACGCCTACGTCAGTCTGACAGGAAACGAGCAGGCCATCACCTGCTACGAGCTGGTGATGCCCGAGCCGGTGAAGGGCTTTGCGCTGGACACAGTCAAAACCAACTTCACCCTGGGCCGGGGAGAGGCGCTGGAGAACACCGGCCGCTTCAGTCTTTTGCGGCTCTACAAGCTGCTGGGCCAGACCGGCACCCGCTCCATGCAGGCCATGGGGCTGATGTACCCCTACTGGGAGAATGCCGCACGCTGCGTGGAGGATATCTGCGTTATCCTGCTGCTGGCCGCCACGGTGTTTGCTGTGATCCCCCTGGTGACGGCGGTGGTGTACGCCGTCCGGCTTATCAAGCGGGGCAAGGAGGGGCTGGAGGAGCAGGTTCTGCCCCGGATTAAGGACAGCGCCGAAGAGGCCGTCCGGGTTCGGCAGCGCCGCCGCTGGGAAAAGCAGCACGGGCTGCACGAGAAGAAACAGTGATTCAATCAAAGGGTCTCTCTCGGAGGGACCCTTTGCCGTTATTTTCTCAGGCGCCTATTTCCCTCTTTCCTAAGATTTCTTAAAATTTTAACTTTTTGTTGACAAATTGTAACCTTTTGGTGTAAGATATAGTTACCATAATATTTGACCCGGAGAACATTGCCATGAACGAACTGAAAAACAAACTGAACATAGATAAGCTCAGGCAGCTGCCCTGGAAGCGTATCGCTCTGATTGGGGCGCCCTGCCTGCTGATCGTTGTGCTGGCCCTGGTCTTTTCGCTGGTAACGAACAAGCCCGCTCCCACGCCGGAAAGTCCGGAAAGCCCGAAGCCCGCGGTTGTCGCCGTGGTTCCCACCACGCCCAGCCCCTCCCCCAGCGCCGCCCCGGTAGCGTCGGAGGACGCGGAGGGCATCAAGCTCCAGCTGAAGCTCAGCTCCACAGAGGAGGATCTGCAGATCACGGTCTGCGATGAAAAGGGCGAGGCCATCACCGGCGTGGAATTTGAGCTGAAGCTGACCTACCCGGACAAGACCGGGCACGCCTTCAAGACCGGCACCGACGGGCGGCTCTACCGCACGAAACTCGCCGCCGGAGAATACAAGGTGGAGCTGCTGGAAAAGGAGGGTTATGTGCTCCCCGCTGCCCAGAGCATCACCGTGAAGGCCAGGCTTCAGTATGTCCCCATCTCCAACGTGTCTCAGCAGGCCGAGGTCAAGCCTGTGACCCAGCTCCCTGAGGAGGAGACCAAACCCGCCCAGGCGCAGGAGGCCCCGGCGGCGGAGGCCGAGGAGATCCAAACCCCGGAGAGCAGCGGCGATGTTATCATCATCGGCGGCACGGACGAGCCGGTGGTCAAGGACGACGGCAGCGGCAGTCTTGTGCTGGAGGAGACCAAACCGGTTCTGGACGCAAGCGGCCGCCCGGTCTACGATTACAGCTATGAGACCGGCGCAAACGGCTGTCTGCTGCTCAGCGAGAACGGCCAGGAGAGCGACGTAATGCCCGTTGAGGAAAACGGCCGTCTGGCCTACGGCATGCGCCGTGTCACCACCATTCTGCGCAGCGACGCAAACGGCGTGACCGAGGTCACAGAAATCCCGGCGGTGCCGGAGGAGGGCGTGGAGTACATAACGGAAGAGAGCGCCCAGCGGGTAGAGGTTATGGACACCGCCGGCGTCCCCTTCTCCGCCTACAAAATCACCGCCACTCCGGCCACAGAGACCGTCACCACCCCTGTGGGCTGGCAGACAGAGAACGGCAAAACATTTTACTACGACTTAAACGGAAACAAGGTCACGGGCCTGAAGAGCATCGACGGCAAGCTGTACTATTTTGACGACAGCGGCGTGAAGGCCAGCTCTCTGGGCATCGACGTGTCCTATTTCAACGGCGAGATCGACTGGAACAAGGTAAAGGCCCAGGGCATCGACTTTGCCATCATCCGCGTGGCGGGCCGCACCTGGGGCAGCGGCACACTGTTTGAGGACAGCAACTCCTACAAGCAGATGGAAAACGGCGGCGAGTATCTCCAGCAGGCCAAGGCCGCAGGACTGAAGGTGGGCGTGTATGTGTATTCCTCCGCCATCAACACCAACGAGTCCGTGGAGGAGGCCAGCCTGGCCCTGAACATTCTGAACGGCACAAAGCTGGATCTGCCGGTGTATATCGACATGGAGTATTCCGGCGACTACCCCAACGGCCGGGCCGACAAGCTGACAGCCCAGCAGCGCTATGAGATCGTGGAGGCCTTCTGCACCACCGTCAAGAGCGGCGGCTACACTCCGGGCGTCTACGCCGGGCAGTATTACTTTGAAAACGGGGCGCTGAATTTCTCCCAGGTGTCCAAATACAACGTGTGGCTGGCAAGCTACACCCGGGACCAGAAGCTGCCCAGCTTCAGCGGCTACAACATGTGGCAGTTCACCTCCGCCGGCACAGTCAACGGCATCAGCGGCAATGTGGATCTGAACGTAATATTCTAAGCAAAACAATCCCTCTCTTTCGGTTTGAAAGAGAGGGATTGTTTTAATCCTCTGTAATATTGATGCCCACGCCGTTGACCTCCACGCCGCTGTCGGCGGCGATGAGGATATATTTCCGCCCGTCGATCACCCTGGTCTGCACCAGATAGCTGAACTTGGGGTCCACGCTGATCTTTACCTCAGGGGTGGCGATGGCAAAGCGGCGGCTGTCGATCAGGTTGGCGGGGCGCAGCTCCGCGTCCTCCCCAAAGCTCTCCCGGCAGCGGCCCTGAAAATCGTCGATCCGCTCTTCGGACAGGCCGCTGTTTTTCAGAATGTCCCCCAGCTCCCCCTGAGAGATGGTCAGCGGCTCCGGATCCCGGCTCTCCTTATGGGCCTCCAGCCGCTCCCGCAGCTGCTCATGGACGGACTGGACCACATCATAGCTACACTCCTTTTCCAGCGCCTGGCTCAAAGCCTCGTGGAAGGCCTCCCGCTGGTGTCCGGCGGACATGGGAACCTGGGTGCGGAACACCGCGTCGATGAAATCCTGATGGATCTCCTCGGTATTCTTGGAGTAAAACAGGGCGTTATAAATGTTGGCGGCCCGGTCGTCAAAGCTGGGGAACATGAAGCCCAGTTCCGGGGCGGCCACGATCTGGCCCGGGGCGAAATTCTGGAAGCGGCTCTCCTCCGGGCAGTAGCCGAACTGCACCTTTCCGGCCTTCACCGGGCAGATGCTGCAGAGGATATAGCTGAACACCTGGTCTGAGCCGTCACGGTCCTGCTGGCCGTCCCTGCCCCGGTAGGGCACGTCATAGTTGTCATGGGCCAGAAGGATCACATAGCTGCTGTCCTCCATGTTAATGGAATTGATCACGCACTGATAAAAGGCATTTCTCAGCTCCTCGTCCTTCAGCTCGGTCTTTCGCAGGGCGGAGAGCAGCCGGTGCTCGTCGCTGTCCATGACCTGCTTTGTGGCGAAGGAGATGTCGATCAGGTTCTTCCCCAGCGCCCCGGACAGGGACTTTTTCAGCAGCTGCAGGTATTTTTCCGCCTCCTCCTGGCTGAGCAGGCCCATAGACTCGTCTATGGTGGCAATGATCTCCCGGCTGCTGTTGACGTAGCAGCCGTAAATATGGCTGATGCTGCTCCGGTCCAGCCGGATGCGGCGGCGTATTTCATTCAGTTCTCTTTGATTCATGGTAAAGCTCCGATCTGCCCCGGTCAAGCCGGCGGCAGTACAACATTATGCCATAAGCCCGGCAAAAATTCAACCCGCTTCGGCGGAAAGGCCGAAGCGGGTGTGGATCATTCAAAGATAATATTGCAGCCCGGCAGGGCAAAGCGCAGACGCTCGATCTGCTCGGGGCTGATGTTGTTCCCGCTGAGATTCAGCTCCTTCAGTCCGGTCATCGTGACAAGGACATCCACGGAACTGAGCTTATTGCCGGAGATATCCAGCGTCTCCAGATAGGGCAAGCCGGTCAGGGCTGTGGGGTCCGAGATGCTGTTGCAAGCCAGATCCAATTTTGTTATGCCCCGGGTCCACTGCAGCACACTGATATTCTCCAGATTGTTCCCCCGCAGATTCACGATTTGCAGGTTTTTGAAAAGAGCCAGCGCGGAAATATCCGTCAGGGCACGGTTGCTCAGGTCAAGCTCCGTCAGATCCTCCCTGAACTTCTCCCCGCCGATCTCAATGGAATACACCAGATCGTCATGCTC
This sequence comes from Clostridiales bacterium, assembly GCA_022782265.1. GTDB lineage: Bacteria > Bacillota > Clostridia > Oscillospirales > Oscillospiraceae > Limivicinus. The sequence continues at coordinate 23,118 of JALFOM010000030.1, forward strand.
CACATAGCTGGAAGACAGGGCGGACTTCAGCTTGTCCACCGCCTCTCCCCCCAGCTCCGGGTTGTTGGTGATGGTCAGCAGCCGCAGGTTGGAAAGGCCCTTCAGGCTGTCCAGATCCGCGTCCTGAAGGCCGGTGTCCTCCAGCCCCAGGGTCTCCAGCGAATAGAGCCTGGAAAGCCCGGAATAATCGCTGATGGGGTTTCCCGCCAGATGCAGCTCCTTCAGTCCGGTCAGAGAGCCCAGCGGCACCGTGGAAGTGATGCCGTTACCCTCGGCGTTGATGTACGCAAGGGTGTTGAGGGCCATCAGCGGCCGCAGGTCTGTGACCTGATTGTCTTTAATAATCAGCTCTTTCAGTCCGGGGATATCCATCAGCGGTGTAATATCGCTGATCTTATTTCCGGTCAGATCCAGCCGTTCCAGCTCCCGGCAGGCGGACAGGGCGGAGATATCCGTTATCCCCCTGCTGCTGAGATTCAGCTCCTTCACATCCGACTTAAAGGTGACGCCGCCCAGAGTGATGTCCGCCGCGTCCTCCTGGTCGGTGTCGGTGTGAATGGCACAGCTGGGCAGGGCGGAGGACAGGGCCTGGAGCTGCTCCTCGCTGATGGCAATGCCCTTGATGCTCAGAGTCGTCAGGTTTTCCAGTTCCGCCAGCACCGAAAAATCGGTGATGGGGTTATTGTCCAGATACAGGGTACGCAGCCCCTTCAGCTCCGCCAGAGCGCGGATATCGGAAATATTGTTATCAGACAGGTCAAGGGCGGTCAGCCCGCCCAGGGTGCTGAGGGCGCTGATATCCGAGATGCTGTTGCCGGACAGGTTCAGACTGGTCAGGGCATACAGCTTTGCCACCTGATCCATCTCCCCGTCCGTCAGGCCCATGCCCGACAAACTCAGTGAGGCCGTGTTCATGTCGTATTCCGTGCCGGCAATCTTCACCTTGCCCGCGCTGTTCAGGGAGTCCCTCCGCCTTTCCAGCGCCATGATGCGCTGCGCCACCTCCGGGTCTCGGGTATCCAGCAGCCGCAGCACCTCCAGGGCCTTGTCCAGGTTCCCCTGGGCCTCATAGCAGTCCGCCATGAGCATCAGGCACTCCTGCCGCTGGTCCACGGCGGCGGCCTTGCGCAGATCGGTCAGGGCGCTGTCGTAGTCGCCGCTGGCATAGCTCTCCACAGCCCTGTTGTAATAGGCGCTGTAACTGCGCTTTTCCGAGGCGGCGCGCAGTACGATGGCGATAAGCACAACAAGCACCACCGCGGCGATGGTTCCCATGACGTACAGCCCGCGCTTGGATATATTCAGCTGTGTTTTCAGCCTGCTGAACCAGCCGGGGGGCTGCACAGCCTGATGGCTGCCGGTCGCCGGCTGGTGCGAGAGTGTATTCTGCCTGCGTTTCATTTGCTGTCTCCGGCTTTGTTTTCTTCGGTTTTGGGGCTCTGCTCCGGCTTTTCCCCCGCTGCGGCCTTCTCCGCCCTGTTGGGGGCGATGACCTTGGGGGCCTTCATTTTCGGCAGCTCAACCTCAGTCTGAGGCTTTTTCTTTTTCATGGCGATGGCGGTGAACAGCAGGGCCAGCATCACGCAGAGGACCGAGATCTCCTGCAGTCCGGCAGAGAGGGTGACGGGGTTTGCCGTGTCACGCAGGGCGGCCAGATCCTCCACAAAGATGTGGTACAAAAATGGCAGGCCGAACAGGGGCACCAGCAGCCATTTGGTGCGGATGATGCCGAACACCGTGCCGGTGTACAGCACCGCCACCAGCAGATACAGCAGGATGCACAGCACCGTGTGCAGCCAGCTGTCAAAGGTGAAGGACTTGATGATGAAAAACACCACGCCCAGAATCACCGGAACAGCAGTGAGCCACAGGGCCTTTTTGCCCAGCAGAACAAGGCAGAGGATGAAGAGAATGTTGCACATCAGCGGCAGAGCGATCTGGGTGGCGGCGAAAAAGGGATCGTCCCACTTGCCCCAGCAGCCCACAATGCGGAACACGGCGGACAGCGCCATGAAAATGATGGCCGTCTGGACGGCCCAGTGCTGCTGCTCCACATAGAACTTCGCCCGCGGGGCGCTCTTTTTTTCCTTTTCCATCTTATCCCGCCTTTCTGTATACTCTATCTTTTACGGTTCAGACGGCCCAGTCTCCGTTTTTGAAAATCTCCACAGTCTGACCGTCTTCGGTAATGCCGGTAATGCTCAGATCCGGCGCGCCGATCATAAAGTCCTCATGGATCATGGAGTCGTTCACGCCTAAAGCCCGGGCTTCTTCGGGGCTGTACTGGTCGAAGTCCTTCAGACAGCTGGAATAGCCCATGCCCAGAGCCAGATGGCAGGAGGCGTTCTCGTCAAAAAGGGTGTTGTAAAACAGGATGCCGCTTTCACGGATGGGACTCTTGTAGGGCACAAGGGCACATTCGCCCAGCATGGAGGCGCCCTCGTCCATGGCCAGCATCAGCTTCAGGGCCTCCTCGTTTTTTCCGGCGTGGGCCTCCACCACCCGGCCGTTTTCAAAGCGCAGGGAGAAGTTTTCGATCAGCACGCCCCGGTAGGACAGGGGCATGGTGGAGTAAACCACGCCTTCCGCGTCGCCGCTTTTGGGGGTGGTGAACACCTCCTCGGAGGGGATGTTGGCGTTATACCACACGTCCTTGTCCGGCAGCTTTTCCGCCCCGCCGCAAAAGAGCATCTGGGGCATCAGACCCACGGAGAAGTCCGTGCCGGTAGAGGCGCTTTTATAGATCAGGCGGCGCAGATTCAGGGCGTTCAGCCACTGGCAGCGGCGGCGCAGATTATCACTGTGCGTTTTCCAGTCGCCGATGGGGTCCTCCCCATCCGCCCGGGCGCAGCTTAAAATGGCCTGCCACAGCTTTTCCACCGCCTGAGCCTCATCCAGCGCGGGGAAGACCTTTTTCGCCCATTTTGCCCCGGCCACGGCGGCCACGCACCATTGGTATTTGTTCTCCATGGCGTCGGAATAGGGGCGGGTGATCTGATATCTGGCCTGCTGGGCTCTGGCCCACTTGTCCTGGTCGATGCCGGCCAGGCCGTCCGGGTCTTCGGAGCAGAGGTAGATATTGGCGGGCAGAAGCTCCGTCTTTTTCTTCATGTTCTCCTCTTCCCAGCTCTCCACCCGGCCCAGAACTTCGTCGCTCTGGTATTGGATGTCCAAGCGGGTAAAAGGCTGGTAGCGCCATTCGATCAGTACCTTGGCCGCCCCGGCCAGATAACACTCCTCCGCCAGCATCTCCACAAAATCCAGCTGCTCGGGCGCGGTGCGGATAACGGCGTACTGGCCCTGCTGAATGTTCACGCCCGAGCGGGCGATAAGCCGTGCATAGCGGCGAAGAATTTCTCTGTCCATTTTGCTCCTCCGGAAAGCGCTATATTGCGCTTTGATTTATTTTGTTAAAGCATTATACCATATATATGGGGATAAGTCCATATTTTTTAACAAAATAAGGGATTCCCGCCCCCGCTCAGGGCGCTTTATACTCGCAGTAGGCGTTGAAGCAGGGCTTGCCGTCCATGTGGATTCCCTGTACGGTAAAGCCCTCGCCTCTGGGGATCACTCCCATCTTGATGGTATTGCCGGTGACACACTCCTTGATGTAGTCGATGCGGAGCTTGGACAGCATGCGGTATTCTCCATCCCAATAACCCGTCTCGCGGCAGACCAGCTCCGCGTAGTTGTGGAAGGCGAAATGGGCGGCGTTTTTATCGCAGTCGTCCTTGGTGATGGTCTTTTCCGTGGTGTATTCCACGTCTCTCGTCAGCAGGCGCTTGAAGTTGGGCACTTCATTGAGGGGACTGGTGGTGTAGAGAGGCTCAATGTCCTTGCAGGTCAGGCGGTTGCGTCCTTTCAGCAGCACAGGCATCATCACCAGGTCGATGCGGGCGGCAAGGACACCGTCCTTCATAAACTCTCCCCGCAGGACATATTCGGTCTCACAGTTCGTCCGGCCCGAGGCATAGCCCACCAGCTCATCCCCCAGGGCGAAGGGGAGATACTGCTCCAGCTTGATGCGGCGGAACATCCACACCGCGTTCAGCTTTGCCTTCAGGTTGCCCTTGCTGGCGCCCTCTTCCTTGTTGCGCAGGGTAGCGGCCAGGACCAGCTGCTGGATCAGCGCGCAGGGGCTCATGTAGCCGGTGCTGTCCAGGTCTTCTTCCGTCACGGTATAGCGCAGGGTCTCTTTCATATCCATATTTTCTTCCTCCCGGTCAAATTATTTGCCTATATTTTGTCATCTTAACAGAGTTTGTAGTATAGCGCAATGCTTTTTTAAGAAATGTTAAGGTGACAGTGGAAAAACGATAAAGGTATAATATATTGGAAAAAGAGGTGGACTGAAATGAAAAAAGTCCTTTGCCTTCTTACGGCCGCCGCACTGCTTCTGACTCTCTGCGCCTGTGGGGCGGAGGAGGCGCCGTCAGAGGCGGAATACTACTGGCGTGCAGAGACGGAAAGCCGTTATCCCCTGGGCCTCAACGGGGTGATACAGGGCCTTGCCGCCTCGGATGACTGTATCTTTCTCTGCGGAGAAAGCGAGGATGGGCCGCTGCTGGGACGCATCCCCTATGAGATCCGGGAGGGCCGTGCCGTGCCGGGTGGGATGGAGGCGGTGGAGCTGCCGGAACTGGCGGAGGGCAGGCGTATGCTGGATCTGGACTTCGGCGCAGGGAAATTTTATGTACTGATTGTCCTGCCGGAGAGCTATTTGGTTCTGACCTGTCTGCCGGATGGCAGCATAGAGGACAATCTCAGCCCTGTTTTTGTGGGAGACGAGGAGCCGAAGAGCATCCTGGTGACAGAGGACGGCGGCTTTTGTCTGAGAAGCCTGCACAACATCTGTCTCTATGATTGCACCGGGAAACAGACGGCAGCGTTCAGCGACTATCTCTCTGACCTGTACCCTCCCCTGCTGATCGGCGGAGACGTGTTCGCCCAAAGTCTGCCCATGGGTTCCGGCGCTGTCCGCCTGTGCCGTCTGAACAGGGAGACGGAAAAGCTTGAAGAAATCAGGCGCGAAACGGAGGCAGAGTATCTGCCCCGCTCCCTTTGCCGGAGTGCGCTGGGAACGGCGCTGATCAATGAAGGCCGGGAGCTGCTCAGTATCGGCCCGGACGGCCAGACAGAGACGGTGCTGAACTGGGCGGAGCTCACCGGGGAAACCGGGACAGAATACCGCTATGTGTGCCAACTTAACGATAATAACTTTCTCATGACGCCCGGGGATTCCGGGGAGCTGATCCTGCTGAACCGTGACTACCGGCCGGACGAGCGAAAGACGCTGCGCATCGGCTTTTACGGTCAGGCAAGCGCCATGCTGTCCGTTTTGCAAAACAGCTATGCCCACATCAACGGGGATTATCGGGTGGAGTGCATCGGCTACGGCAGCGACGAGGCAGGCCTTTCCCGGCTGATGCTGGACGTGGGCGCCGGGGACAAGCTGGATATCGTCGTCAGCGACGGCTGGCAGGTGGACCCCAGCGGGGGCTTTGCGGACCTGTATCCCCTGATCGACGCCGACCCGGAGCTTTGCCGGGAGGACTTTGTGCCCTGGATGCTGAATAGGCTGGAGGACGGCGGGCAGCTCAAGCAGATCTGGGGCGGCTTTATTCTCAGTACCATGGAAGCCCGGGGCCCGCTGACAGAGGGGCCGGAGCCCCTGCGTCTGGCGGACTGCCAGAGCTATCTGGATGGGATCGCTTATGAGGGACCGCTGTTCGGCAGCATACACACCAAGGAGAATTTACTGAATAACATTGCCGTGAATCTGCTCTCCGCCGCCTATGACGAGGAGACGGGGTGTTACGACCTGCGCACACCGGAGGTCATGGCGCTGCTGGCGCTGTGCAATACCCGGCCTTTAGACTTTACCTTTGACGAAAACGGCCGGATCATTCAGGATGAGCCGGCGCTGGTCTCCGTGACGGAGCTGCAGCTGGGCAGCCCCGGGGATAAGAAAGAGGAACCGGCAGCCCCGGTCCGATACTTTGACGGCAGTGACAGCGGGGACAATTTCAGCGCCGTGTTCTGCGACTACCGGGCCTGCTACATGATCCCCAAAACATGCGCCGACAAGGAAAGCGCCTGGGCCTTCCTCCGGACCATGCTGAAGGAGGACTGGCAGCTGAAAACCTTTACCGAACGCGGCATCGGCTTTCCCTGCAACGCAGCCGCGCTGGAGAGAGCGCTGGCCGCGTGTATGCAGGACGAGCGGCGGGAAGAGGTCAGCACGATTCTGGATACCGGTGTTTTCCATGATTACGACATGCAGCAGCTCAGTGCCATTCTCGTGGAAGGTATGCGCCCCTATTTTTACGGGGATTCTTCTCTGGAGAATGCTATTGACAAGACCCAGAGCCGGCTGAACCTTTACTATGCAGAGCGGCATGGATGAGGTGGAACAGATGTGGCACAGCCTGCTGCGGTGATACCCCCTTCAGTCACGGCTCGCCGTGACAGCTCCCCCTAATGGGGAGCCTTTGCATGGTAGCAAGAAAACAGAGCCTCCCAAAAGGGAGGCCCAGAACGTTTTTCCTTTACTCGATCCAGTTCTTGATCTCGGTGCGGAGCCAGGCGGCCCACTGGTCGATGCCCTCGCCGGTGCGGGCAGAGATGGGGATGATCCTGATGTTGGGGTTCAGCCGCAACACATGCTTTTTACATGCCTCCAGGTCAAAATCGAAGTAAGGCAGCACGTCGATCTTGTTGATGAGCAGTACATCGCAGATGGAGAACATCAGCGGGTACTTCAGGGGCTTGTCGTCCCCCTCCGGGACGGAGAGGATCATGGCGTTTTTCACGCTGCCGGTGTCGAACTCCGCAGGGCAGACCAGATTGCCCACGTTTTCCAGAATGGCAAAGTCCACATCCTCAACGCCCAGGCCCTCAAGGCCCTGCCTGGTCATGCCTGCGTCCAGATGGCACATACCGCCGGTGTGGAGCTGGATGACCTTGGCGCCGGTTTTTTCGATGGCGGCGGCGTCCACATCCGAGTCGATATCCGCCTCCATGACGCCGATACGGAATTCGTCCTTCAATGCGGCAATGGTGGCCTTCAGTGTGGTGGTCTTGCCGGAGCCGGGAGAGGACATCAGATTCAAAAGGAAAGTCCGGTTCTTTTTCAGCTCTGCACGGAGCCGGTCAGCCTCCCGATCATTGTTTTCGAAAACGCTCTTTTTTATCTCAAGAACTCTGTAACTTTCCATAAAAGACCCTCCGAATCAATAGTGAGGCCATTTTATCACAATCACTTCAGCATTTCAAGGGCGGCGCGGAATCTGTGCTCAAACTCACCGTCCGTGCGGAAATATCCGCTGTCCAGCGGCGGAAAGTATAGTTCGGCGGAGGAAAGAGATAAAAGGACTGTATCCAACACGCCCGGTTCCTCCAGCTCCCAGCCGGTGACGGCGGGGATCAGCCCCTGGGACAGGGCAAGCTCCACTGCCCGCTGAGGATGCAGCAGCCAGGAGAGGAATTTGGCAATGGCCTGCTCCCGGCCGGAAAAGGGGCTGGTCACCGCAAGGCCCACTGCCCGGGCAAAACAGCCCGCCGGGCCGGACAGGGGGTGCAGCTCCAGCTCCCCGCTCAGTTCCCCGGTAAGGCCGGTGGAGGAGGCCAGCGCGCAGACCACCTCCCCGCTCTCCGCAAGGGACAGGGCCGGACTGTCACAGGCCGCAAGGCCCCCCTCGTAGGCCGCTTCGGCCAAAAGATTGTAGAAGCGCTTATAGTCCTCGCTGAGGATGTCCTGCTCCCGGACGCCGGAAAAACCGCTGCCCACAGGGCCGAGGGCAAGCGTAAACAGGCTTGTAAAAGAATCGGCAGTAAAAAACACTTGCCCCTGCTGCCCGCAGGCGGAGGCCGCCGCGCAAAGGCCCTCGATTGAGGTGATCGACCCCCGCCCCAGGGTGGAGGCCGCGCTTTGGTCAAAAGCCGGTCCGTTTACCACCAAAAGCTCCGTCTCCGCCCCGATGGGGAAGAAGGCGCTGCCCACACAGTCTGACAGGGCCAGAAAGCTTTCGCTGTAGGCCGGAGCATGGGTAAAGCCCGATGAGACGTCCCGCAGTCTGCCCTGCTCATGCAGGGCCACAGCCCTCTCATGGCCGCAGAGGATCAGGTCGGGCCGGGCGCTGTCCAGCGCCGCGCCCAGCTCCTCTTCGTTGGCAAAGGCTCTCAGCTCCGCCTTCACCGGGAAAGAGGCGTTATTGAACTGCTCCGCAAGCGCCGCAAGCTCCGCGGACAGCAGCTCGCCCTCCACAAGCCAGATGCTGACCGTCTCCTCCTCCGGCGTTTGGATCTCCTCCCCGCAGCCGGAGAGCAAAAGACAGGCGCAGAGGAGAAAACAAGCTATTCGGAAAAATGGCCGGGTTTTCATTGATCGCTCCTTATTGCAAAATATGCACTGATTCACCACTTAATTGAAAAAACACCGTAAAAATTGGCTTCTGTTCACCATTTATACCACATTTTCGCTGCAAAAGCAAGACTTTTGCATTCGGTGGAGAGATGGTGTATAATACTGGCGAAAAAACACCCGGCAGGGAGTGGGAGAGCATGAGCATGAAATATGACGCAGTTTTATTTGATTTGGACGGAACGGTGCTGGACACCGTTGAGGATATTGCCGATTCGCTGAACCGGGCGCTGAGAAGCCACGGTTTTGCGGAGATCAGCCCGGCCCAGGCGGAATCCTTTCTGGGCAACGGCACACGGCGACTGGTGGAGCTGGCCCTGCCGGAGAACTGCCCGGAGGACGTAAAAGAGGAGGTAATCCAGGAATACCGGGGTCTGTACGACCGCTTCTGTCACGAAAAGACCCGGCCCTACCGGGGCATGGTGGAGCTGATGAAGGCCCTGAAGGCGGCAGGCGTAAAGACTGCCATCGTCTCCAACAAGCCGGACAGCATGGTGCAGACGCTGGAGCAGGTGTATTACCCCGGCGTTCCCGATATGGTCATGGGTGAGCGGGATGGGCTTGCCCGCAAGCCCGCGCCGGACATGGTGCGCTTCGCGCTGGAGACCATCGGCGCGGAGGCAGAGCGGAGCATCTATGTGGGAGATACAGAGGTGGATATCCTGACCGCGAAAAACGCGGGGATGGGCTGCATCTCCGTGCCCTGGGGCTTTCGCAGCCGGGCGCAGCTGGAAAAAGCCGGTGCCAAGCCCATCGCCGACAGCGTGGAGGAACTGGCCCGGTATCTGGGCCTATAATGAAACGGGCTTCCCCGGAAGGGAAGCCTTTTTTCGAGCAAATGTGCTTTACAGCGGTGTTTTCTTGATCTGCCCCCAGCGGCGGGGGTATTTGGCCGGCGTGTCCGCCACCTTGCGGATAATGACGGCGCTGTGGGTGATGTCCGTGCCGGGGATGGTATAATCCACCCGGCGCTCCAGCTTGCCGCCCAGGGTATGGATGGCCTTTTTCGCCTCGTCCAGCTCGGCCTGGCAGTCGGGCCCCTTCATGGCAATAAAGGCCCCGCCCTTTTTTACCAGGGGCAGACACAGCTCGCACAGCAGATTCAGCCGAGCCACCGCACGGGATGCGGCAAAATCGAAGGCCGCCCGGTATTCCGCCGGGGCTTCCTCCGCCCGGCAGTGGATGCATGTCACATCTTCAAAGCCCAGGCGCTCACAGGTGTTTTTCAGAAAATTCACCCGCTTGTCCAGGCTGTCCAGCAAGGTGAGCTTCAGCTCCGGGCAGGCGATCTTCAGCGCAAGGCCCGGAAAGCCCGCGCCGCTGCCCACGTCGATCAGGCGCTTGCCGCCCATGTTCTCCATGGTCAGCAGGGCCGCGCAGTCCAGAAAATGGAGCTTAGCCGTGTTCTCCTCCCCTTCGATGGCGGTCAGGTTCATCACGGCGTTGATCTCCGCAAGATAGTCGCAGTATATCCGGTAGCGCCGCAGCATATCCTCGTCCAGAGCCAGCCCCAGCTCTTCAAAGCCGCCGCGCAGATATTCTTCAAGCTTCATAACAAAACCTCACAGAAAAATCGGATGTGTTTTCACACATCCGATTTTAACATACTCTTTTTATTTACGCAATCATTCGTAGAAATCATGGTCGCCGATGGTGGCGTAAAAGCTTAAACTGCTGCGAAACCAGCTGTCATCCGCCAGTCTGGGGTTCACAAAATACATGCAGTCCCCCACGGTGTTGTAGCCCTCAAAGCACAGATAGGCCGCGATGACCGACTGCTCGTCCGGTTCGGAGTAGACGGTGCCGTTCATGACCGGCTCAAACTGGATGCTGTGCTCCCGGTCAAAGATCACGTCGTACACCGAGTCCGGGTAGGCTTCGCTGGCCACGCGGTTGAACACCACGTTGCCCACGCCGATCTGCCCGGCCAGGGGCTGGTTTGCCGCCTCCGCGTGGATAATACGGGCAAGCCAGAAAACATCGTCCGTGCCGAAATTGTCGCTGTAATAGGTGCTGCTGCCCCGGGCAAGCTGCATACCGGCGCTGTCGATATCCATGCGGCGCAGATCCTCAGTTAAAGTGCAGCTCAGGCCCAGCAGCTTTGCCAGCGCCTCCGCAGGCAGGTAAAGCTCCCCGCCGATCAGCGCCGCGCTGCCGGGGGCATAGAAATAACGCTGGTTTGCCAGCAGATATTCCTTCCCATCCCCGATCTCCGCCTCCAGACCGGGGGCTGACAGGTTATACTTTCCCGCTGTGTCATCCCGGTTGACGGCAAGCTCCACATTGAAAAAGCGGCAGACGTCCTCCACCGGCAGCAGCGCCGTCCCGCCCCGTGCATAGCCCCGGCAAGTCAGCAGCCCGTCGATATAGATGCGCATGTCCGTATACGCCGGTTCCGCCTCCTCGGCAAAAGCCGGAACGCCGCAGACCAGCAGGCACAGCAGCAGCGCCAGAGACAGCAGTTTGACTGACCGGCCTTTCATTCCTCAGCCTCAAGGCACTGCTTCAGGGCCTTGGCCAGCTGATCCGGGCAGGAGGTGGGCTTAAAGCCGCAGCGTATACCCTCCATACGGGAGATGGCCTCTCTGATCTCCATACCCTCCACCAGGCGGGAGATGCCCTGAAGATTGCCGCTGCATCCGCCGGTGACTTTGACGTGCTTTATTCTGTCTCCTTCGACCTCAATTTCCATCAGCTGAGAGCAGACGCCCCGGGGTCTGTATGTAAATTCCATGGTTTTCTTTCCTTTCTTCAAAGATATTGACAATATACCGCGAAAAAGAAAAAAGGTCAATAGCGGGATAATTCCCCCTCCGGCTGCATAACAATAAATAGTATACGAAAGGAGGAGGATGGGTATAGGTACGGCAAAAAAGCTGGCGGCTCTGGGTATGGCGCTGATGTGCCTGTTTCTGCTGTTCATGGGCCGGCTGAAGGAAACGGCAGATACGGCTGTGGAGGCAGGGCGGATGAAAAATGTGGAGATTGTGGTCCCCTCTGCCGCCCCTGAGCCGGAGGAAGCACCGGCGGAAGCCAGCCCGGAGCCGGACAGCCGGTTGGAAGCGGAGGCCGGGCCCATATCCCTGAGTCCGCCGGAAGAGAGCGAAGCGCCCCTGCCCCAGCCGGAGGAGAGCCGGAACCTTGACCAGATTCAGGAGACCACCATCACCGGAGGCCTGAGCATCAAAAACGAGACGAGCTATGACATTGACGTCTCCGGGATGCTTTCGGAAGGCTCACAGGTGAAGCTGCCCGCCGGTGAGCCCCAGATTCTCATCATCCATACCCATTCCAGCGAGGCCTATACCCCTGCCGGGCTGGACCGCTATGAGGCCAGCGACACCAATCGCACCGAGGATAAGGAGTACAACATTGTCCGCGTAGGCGACGAGCTGACGGCGCTTTTGCAGCAGGCGGGGCTGAACGTGATCCACGACCGGGAGATCTACGACTACCCCAGTTATACCGGCTCCTACGAGCGCTCCGGCGCGGCGGTGCAGAGCTATCTGGAGCAGTACCCCGGCATTGCCGTGGTCATCGACATGCACCGGGACGCCCTGGGCGCAAACGGCGTGGTCTACAAGACCATGGCGGAGGAATCGGGGGTCTGTGCAAGCCAGGTCATGCTGCTGGTGGGCACCGACGACAGCGGGCTGTACCACCCCAACTGGCGCTCCAACCTGTCCCTGGCGCTGTACCTGCAAAACGCGGTCAGCGCCGTGCACCCCACGCTGATGCGCCCGGTGTCCCTGGTGCAGCAGCGCTATAACCAGCATCTCACCGGCGGCTCCTTAATCCTTGAGGTGGGCAGCAGCGGCAACACCCTCCAGGAGGCCCTGGCCGCGATCCGTCTTTTCGCCGACGCTGCCGCACCGGCCCTGCTGGCACTGGTAGAAGAGGAGTAAAAATAAGAATAATTCGCAAAAATAAAGCTTTACAAAGCCGGGGAACTGTGCTATAGTAGTGAACGAACAGGAATGATTACTGATTTGGAGAAAACAATGGAAGCAAGGCACAACAAAAGCAAACAACGGCAAGCCATATTTGATGTGCTTTGTGCCTCCAGGGAACACCCCTCGGCGGAGATGATTTTCAGCGCGCTCAAGCCTGATTATCCCTCTCTCAGTTTGGGCACGGTGTACCGGAACCTGAGCTTTTTCCAGCAGCAGGGTCTGGCTGTCAGCGTGGGCAATGTGGACGGAAACATGCGTTACGACGCCTGTACTTCTCCCCACCCCCATCTGCTTTGCCGGAACTGCCGGAGAGTGACCGATCTTGTTTTACCCGATACCGTCAGCAGCCTGTATGACGAGGCGGAGCGTCTCTGGGGCTGCAAGGTGGAGTCCTATTCCCTCACCTTCACGGGCCTCTGCCCCAGGTGCCGGGAGGAAGATCCAAGTTTTCCATAATTTTTTACAATATCAGGAGGAAATTACAATGAAGAAATGGGTTTGCCCCGTATGTGGTTATGTTCATGAGGGAGATACTCCCCCCGAGTTCTGCCCCCAGTGCAAGGTCCCCGGCTCCAAGTTCACCGAGCAGAAGACTGACATGGTCTGGGCTGCCGAGCATGTTGTCGGCGTAGGCAAGCAGTTTGGCGCTGACGTGCCCGAGGAAGTCAAGGCAGAGATCATCGCCGGCCTGAAGGCCAACTTTGAAGGCGAGTGCACTGAGGTTGGCATGTACCTGGCCATGGCCAGAGTTGCCCACCGCGAGGGTTATCCCGAAATCGGCATGTACTGGGAGAAGGCCGGTCTGGAAGAGGCCGAGCACGCCGCCAAGTTTGCCGAGCTGCTGGGTGAGGTCGTTACCGACAGCACCAAGAAGAACCTGCAGATGCGCGTAGACGCCGAGAACGGCGCCACCGCCGGCAAGTTCGAGCTGGCCAAACTGGCAAAGAAGTACAATCTGGACGCTATCCACGACACCGTCCACGAGATGGCCCGCGACGAGGCCCGCCATGGCAAGGCTTTCAAGGGTCTGCTGGAGCGCTACTTCAAGTAAGAAACACAAAAGTGGCGGGAGCTTTTCCCGCCGCTTTTTGTTTAATTATGATCATGACACAATAGGAGGGAATTGAATGGTCATTTGCAGATGCGGGTGTGAATTTGAAAATTCCCGATGGGATTCCCATGTCATATGCCCGAACTGCAAACGTATATATCCCAATGTTGCACCTGACATGGTCCACCCAATATCAGAAGAAGAGCGCCGTTGGAAATGTGAACAGTGCGGCAAGCTGAACGAAAACAGCTACGCAGGTGCGCCCAGAACAACTTGTGCCACATGCGGTGCGAAACGCCCGGGCAATCCCGGCGACTGGTACAAAATCTGACGGATTCGCGACGAAGCAAGACACGGCAAGGGCTTCACGCCAAAACGGCAAAGAAACGCTCTGTCCGGGCTTGACCTCACTCGGTTTTATGCTATAATTGAAAAGGGCATCGGCAAAACAGCAAAGCACTGAAGCGCTTTCCTGAACCTTGCTTCAGCATATAAAACACACTATTTGAATGAAAGGAGACTGTACAATGAAATATGTCTGCAACCTGTGCGGCTGGGTCTACGACGAGGAAGAGACCGGCGTGAAGTGGGAGGATCTCCCCGAAGATTTCACCTGCGAGCTCTGCGGCGCGGGCAAGGATGAATTCAGCCCTGAAGAGTAAAAATCAACGAAGGAAGCGGCGTAAACCGCTTCCTTTTTTCTTGCCATCAGGGTGGGTAATGTGATATTCTTGTGAAAACCGCAAAAGGAGAAGAAAAATATGGAACTGATCAAAAAGAAAATTGAAGAAGTGGTTCAGAAGATCAAAAACGACAAAAACTTCGCGGCGAAATTTCAGAAGGACCCGGTAAAAGCCCTGGAGGAAGTTCTGGGCGTGGACCTGCCGGAGGATCAGATCAACGCAATCATCAGCGGCATCAAGGCCAAGATCAACCTGGACACTGTCAGCGGCATGCTGGACAGCGACGGAGACGGCAAGCCCGATCTGGGCGGCCTGGGCAAGCTGGGCGGCATCCTGGGGAAAAAATAAAGGACAATGCAAAAACAGGGAGCAGTTCTTCCGGCTGTTCCCTGTTTTTCTGAAGCGCTGATAAGCCTATGCTTGCTTATTCTGAAAGGCCATGTACATCTCCTCCGTCTCCTGCTGGGCCTGACGGAGCATCTCGTTTCGCAGCAGGCTGACGGGCATGGCCATCGCGTCAGTGATGGCATTGAACAGTTTATAGTACATGGCTTTGTAGAGTTCCGCTTCCCTGTCTTCCACTTTTTTCACCTCGTTTATGATGCAGCACAATTGTGCTGCAAATGCAACGTATATTTGTAATGCATATTGTAATACATTCTGAGCATAATAAGGCTTGAGGTGTATCATGAGCAAATTCAAAATCCCCAGCATACCTGCCACAACGAACAAATCCATCCGTTTTCCCAACGATGTGATTGAGCAGGTGGAAAAGGCCATTGTGGGCAAGGACTTCACCTTCTCCGCCTTTGTCATCGAGGCGGTGCGCATGGCGCTGAAGGATCTGCAGGACGATGAAGAATAGGCGGGAAAAAGGAAGCGGCGAGAACCGCTTCCTTTTTCCCATTTCTGCATTTTCGTTTTTTTACCTGTCCCTACTTGTTCTTCTGGTACAGGTACCACAGGCCCTTCAGCAGCAGATCATCATCGCAGATGATCTCATGCCTGCAGAAGGGGATGATGCTGGAGGACAGGCCGCCGGTGGCCACAACGGTGCATTTGTAGCCCAGCTCGGCTTCCATCCGGTCGATCATGCCGTCGATGGTGGCGGCGGTGCCGAACACCGCGCCGCTGCGCATGCTGTCCACAGTATTGGTGGCGATGCACTTTTTCGGCGGGGTGATAGAGATATCCGGCAAAAGGCTTGTGCCGGCGGCAAGGGCGTTGTAGGCCAGCTTCACGCCGGGGATGATGGCCCCGCCCCGGTAGCACCTGTCCTTATCGATCACCACCACGGTGGTGGCGGTGCCCATGTCCAGCACAATGGAGGGCACGCCGTAAAAGTTCATGGCGGCCACGCTGCCCACCACGATATCTCCGGCCAGAGTGCCGGGGTCATCAATGCGGACATTCATCCCGGTGCGCATACCCGGTCCGACTACCATGCAGTCTATCCCGGTGAGCTTTTTCACCGCCTCTTTCAGCGAGTCGGTGACGGAAGGCACGACAGAGGAGATGATGGCCCCCTCAAAGCCGCGGCTGTCGATACCGAACACCTCAAAAAGCTGGCGGAGCTTGATGGCGTATTCCGCCGGGGTCTCCCGGGTGTTGGTCTGTATGCGGACGATGCTGTTTATCTCGCCCTTTTCAATGCAGCCCAGGACAATATTGGTATTGCCCACATCAATGGCAAGGATCATTTTATGCTGCCTTTCCCTTTTTTCCAATATTGATCAGTCTGACGACAATGGGGCTGAGGACGATATCCACGATCAGCTCAAAGACGAAGTTCAGACCAACCAGCCCTACGATCATATAGGTGCCCACATTCTCAAAACCGCTGCCTGCCGCCCACTGGGAAATGGTCTCCATGAAGAAGAGGAAGCAGCCCAGCAGGAACACGCCGGTGTTGACCACAGGGCAGACGATGGCGGAAGCCACCACAGCCACATAGGTGTTCTTCTTTTCCAGCAACCTGAACACCAGTCCGGCGCAGAGACCGGCCAGTGTGCCCTTGGCCAGAACGGTCACAACGGTGCCGAGGGGGCTGATGGGCAGAAAAGCTGCAGCGTCGCCGGAGAGCAGCACAGCCATGCCGAACACGAAGCCCAGCCAAGCGCCTGCGCCCGCGCCGTACATCGCAGCGCCCACAACGATGGGGATGAGCACCAGAGAGACGGAGAAGGGGCCGAAGCGGACGAAGCTGCCCAGCAGCTGGAGCACGACGACGATGGCGGTGAAGATGGCCACGCCGGTCAGAACGCGGGTTTCAATACGTTTGCTTTTCATATTTTATTTACCTCCTGCTGTCGCTCCGGTCATGCCGGATGCGGCGCAGGGACATCATATTACAGGCTTATTTGTTTGTCAATATTTTGCTGTTTTTTCCTGTTCCAACAGGAATTTTTTTCGTTCGATGCCGCCGGCGTAGCCGGTCAGGCTGCCGTCGCTGCCCAGCACTCTGTGACAGGGAATCAGAAGGGAGATGGGATTTCTGCCCACGGCGCTGCCCACCGCTCTGGGGCTGCTGCCCAGGCGCTTTGCCAGCTCTCCGTAGCTCAGGGCTTCGCCGTAAGGGATGGTGAGCAGCTCCTCCCACACCCGTTTTTGAAAGGGCGTCCCCGCCGGCGCAAGCTTTACCTTTATTTTCGGTTCTTTTCCCCGGAAATATTCCTCCAGCCAGTCCACAGCGGCGCTGAGCGCGGGGCTGTTTTCCGCTTCGGTCAGCACCATGTCCCGCAGCCCGGCCCGGTCATATTTCTGTCCGGTAAACCACAGCCCGCAGACCGCCTCCCCGTCAGCGGCGATGAAGATTTCCCCGAGGGGGGAAGAAAATGTACAGCAATCCATTTTTCTCCCTTTCGTCTCAGTTGGCGATGCTGTGGTGGGCCTCGTAGCTTGTCATGTCCAGGGCCTCAAAGCTGTAGCCGTTGGAGGTGCCCCAGATCAGCACGGTTTCCACTGCGTTCACGCTGTAATTTTTGATGTCGTGCTGGAGCACCACGGCGGCAGTTTTGCCGCTGCATCCGGCGATGATGTTCTCTGCCACCTGGCTTGTGACTGTGGTCTCCCCCGCGTCGCCGCTGGACACATTCCAGTCAAAATAGCGGTAGCCCATGTTCTCCATGGCGGCGGCCAGCCGGCTCATGATCCCCGGGTTAAAGCGGCTTACGGTGTTGGAGCTGCCGCCGGGGAAGCGGAACAGGCTGGTATAGCTGCCGGTCTGCTCGTAGATCAGCTGCTCCACGGCGTTAAAGTCGTCAAAATAAGCCTGCTCGCTGGAATAGATGCTGTTATAATCGTGGGTATAGGTGTGTACGCCGATGCTGTGCCCCTCCCGGTAGGCGCGGCCGATCATGTCGGAATAGCGGGTGTCGGTACCGGTGACAAAGAAGGTGGCCTTGGCCCCGTATTCAGACAGGATATCCAGCAGCTGCTCGGTATAGGGCCCCGGGCCGTCGTCGAAGGTCAGATAGATGGTCTTTCTCTCCGGCTTTTTCACCTCGGGCCGCTCCGCCGCCACCACATTCACCCGGCGCTTGGCGCTGGCGGCGTCGCCCCGGTCGTTGGTGATGGAATAGGTCAGTTCATAGCTGCCCGGCACATAGGGGCAGACGCTGCCGCTGACGGTCACATAGCTTGTCAGGTCGTTTCCCAGGCTGTCCGCGGCCCGGTAGCCCGGCTCGGAAAAGCTCATGGCTGCGGTCATGGTCATGTCCGCGTCGCCGTTTAAGCTGATGCTGGGGGTGGATATACTGTATTCGATGAGCCGCTCAGCCCGGGCCTCGTTGCCGGAGGAATCCTTCACGGTGTAGATAATCCTGTCCTCCAGCTCCGTGCGCTCCACCCGGCCGGTGATGTCTCCGTCGCAGTTATCCCGGGCGGTGTAGCCCTCCTCCTCGTAGCCGGTAAACCAGCTGGCCTTATAGCCCTCCGTGTGGTTAAGCTCGATTACCGGGGGCTGGGTGTCCACCACCCGGACATGGCGCTCCACAGTGGTCTCCCGCCCCAGAACGGAGGCGGTGTAGCTTATGGTGTATTCCCCCAGCTTTCCGGTGTCCACCTGGCCCTGTCCGCTCAGGCCTTTGGGCTTCCTGCTGCTGCCGAAGATCCGCCCGGTGGATATGGCCTGCGCCCCGGGGTCAGTGAATGTCTCCCCCACTTCCACCGTCATCTCGCTCTCGCCCAGCAGCGTGATCTCCGCGTGACGCCCGTCAATCAGCACCGCCGCCGCAAGCAGCACCAGCAGATATACGCCCAGAATAATCAGCGCCAGGCGCAGCTTGGGGCTCATTTTTTTCTTTTCCATCTTATCTCCCACCCGTTTGCTCTATTCTACCCGAATATGATGATTGAACTGCGGCCAGGACTGACCGGTTCATGATTATCGTGGAGTATATTATACACCAGCGTAAATATTATGTTAACAGGAAAAATGTCGTTTTCAGAAAAATTAAGAAATTACGGCCAAAGCTGGTTAAGAAATTAATTTTCGTTGAACTGGCAGGAAATCTCTGTTATAGTAACAAGTTGTCGGAAAGACAAATATTATCTCTGCGGCAGCCAGCCGCAGGAAAGGACGAAAAATGAAAAACATCGAAAAGACAATGGACAAAATCGTGGCCCTGTGCAAAAACCGCGGCTTCATCTTCGCCGGAAGCGAGATCTACGGCGGCCTTGCCAACACCTGGGACTACGGCCCTCTGGGCGTGGAGCTGAAAAACAACGTAAAAAAAGCCTGGTGGAAGAAATTCGTTCAGGAGAACCCCTACAATGTGGGCCTGGACGCCGCCATACTGATGAACCCCCAGACCTGGGTGGCTTCCGGCCATCTGGGCGGCTTCTCCGACCCGCTGATGGACTGCCGTGAGTGCCACGAGCGCTTCCGCGCCGACAAGCTCATCGAGGACTGGTGCAATGAGACGGGCTTTGAACTTCCCAAGCCCATCGACGCCTTTTCCCAGGCGGAGATGAAGGACTTTGTGGAGGAGCACAACATCCCCTGCCCTACCTGCGGAAAGCACAATTTTACCGATATCCGTCAGTTCAACCTGATGTTCAAGACCTTCCAGGGCGTGACCGAGGACGCGAAGAACACCGTTTACCTCCGGCCTGAGACTGCCCAGGGTATTTTCACCAACTTTGTGAACGTCCAGCGCACCACCCGCAAGAAGCTGCCCTTCGGCATCGGCCAGATCGGCAAGAGCTTCCGCAACGAG
>JALFOM010000075.1 GCA_022782265.1 Clostridiales bacterium
GATCCGCCGCAAGCCCTACAGCGTGGTGCTCTTCGACGAGATCGAGAAGGCCCACCCGGACGTGATGAACATCCTGCTCCAGATTCTGGACGACGGGCGCATCACCGACGCCCAGGGCAGGACCGTCAACTTTGAAAACACCATCATTATCATGACCACCAACGCCGGCAGCAACAACAAGTCCGGCAGCGTGGGCTTCGGCGGCTCCCTCAGCGATATGAGCCGGGAGCGCACCATGAAGGCGCTGAACGAATTTCTCCGCCCTGAGTTTATCAACCGCGTGGATGAGGTCATCTGCTTCAACCAGCTGACGGAGGAGAATTTCCGCGCCATCGCCGGGCTGATGCTGGGCGAGGTACGGGACGTTCTGGCCCAGCGGGGTATAGAACTGACCTGGCAGGACAGCCTGATCGACTATCTGGTGCAGAAGGCCTACTCCGTCACCTACGGGGCCAGAAATCTGCGCCGGGTCATCCAGAAGGACATTGAGGACGTACTGGCCGCCCGGATCATCGAAAAGCGGGGCGAGAACGTCAGGCGCATTGACCTGTCCGCAGTTGACGGACAGATTCAAGCAGAAATGGAAGGCTGAACCATGGCAGGAAGGATTCAGATCATCCGGGGCGACATTACCAAACAAAAGGTGGACGCCATCGTCAATGCCGCAAACTGCTCTCTTTTGGGGGGCGGCGGCGTGGACGGCGCCATTCACCGGGCCGCAGGGCCGGAGCTTCTGGCCGAGTGCCGGGGCCTGAACGGCTGCGAGACCGGCAAGGCCAAGATCACAAAGGGCTATAAGCTGCCCGCCAAATACGTTATCCACACCCCCGGCCCCGTCTGGCACGGCGGCAGCCGGGGCGAGGCGGAGCTTCTGCGCTCCTGCTACCGCTCCTGTCTGGAGCTGGCGGCGGAGTACGGCTGCAAAACCGTGGATTTTCCCTCCATCAGCACCGGCGTGTACCACTTCCCGCTGGAGAAGGCCTCCGTTATCGCCATTGACGCCATCGCCGCCTTTTTAGCGGAGCACAAAGAAATCCAGCGCGTGCGCATGGTCTGCTTTGACGAGCGCACCGCCGGTTTTTACGAGACGGCCCTTGCCGGATGCGGGGTGGAGACATGAAGAAATTTGTGGTCAAGCTCCAGTACAATTCCCCGGTGGTGCTGACCTTTGCGCTGCTGTCCCTGGGGGCGCTGCTGCTGGGCTTTTCCACCGGCGGCTGGACCACCACGAAGTTTTTCAGTGTGTACCGTTCGTCACTGGCGGACTTTTTCACCTATCCCCGCTTCTTCCTCCATGTGCTGGGGCACAGCAGCTACGCCCACTACATCGGCAACATGATGATGATTCTGGTCATCGGCCCTCCTCTGGAGGAGAAGTACGGCAGCCGCAATCTTCTGTTTGCCATTCTCCTCACTGCCCTGGTGTCCGGTCTGGTGCAGTGGCTGTTCTTCCCCGGCACGGCGCTGCTGGGGGCCTCGGGCATCGTATTTATGATGATCGTCATGTCCTCTCTGGGCGGCATGAAAAACGGCTGCATCCCCATCACCCTGATATTGGTGCTGGTGCTGTACATCGGCGGCGAAATCGTGGACGGCGTGGTGCTGAGGGACAACATCTCCCAGCTCACCCACATCATCGGCGGTATCTGCGGCGCCTTGCTTGGCATCAGTATGAGGTAGCGGCATGGAGAGACTGCTGATCAGCGCCTGTTTTTTAGGCAAAAACTGCAAATACAGCGGCGGGAACAACGCCCTGCCGCCGGAGATTCTGACCCGTCTGGGGGAAAAATACGCTCTGGTGCCCGTCTGTCCCGAGACGGCGGGCGGTCTGCCCATCCCCAGGGAGCCCAGCGAGCGGCTGAACGGAATCGTCATCGGCAAAAGCGGCCGGGACGTGACGGCGGAATTTGACAAGGGCGCGGAGACCGCCCTGGCCCTGGCCCGGCGCTTTGGCTGCAAAACCGCTCTGCTGAAGGAGCGCAGCCCCTCCTGCGGCAGCGGGACGATCTACGACGGCAGCTTCACCGGCACAGTCATCCCCGGCGACGGGGTGGCCGCCGAAAAACTCCGCGCCGCCGGAATCACCCTTTACGGCGAGAGCGAAATTGAAAAGCTGTTCAAGTGATCAGTTTTCCGCGCTGTGTGCTTTCGCAACTCTATTTTATAAGTACAACGACCTATACTGTGCAGGAATGCTTTTTCATTCTGCCGGTATGGGTCGTTTTTACTTTGGGTGCTTTTCCCGTTTTTTTATTTGCTTCTCTTCATTTTTTTCTTGACACAAAATACATTTGTAGTACAATGAAATAAATGGGAGTGAATGCCAATGGAAAAACCGAAATTACAGATTACGCCGAAAAAATACAGCGGAGAGTCCTCCGTGATCTCCATGCGTCTGCCGAAGGACATGCTGCGGGATATTGACGCTGTAGCGGAGGAGACAGGGCGGACCCGCAACGAGATTATGCTGCTGAGCATGGAGTTTGCTCTGGACAACATGGAGATCCGAAAGACCGGTAGCAATACAGGGGAGTGGAGAGAGAAGATATGGCAGTTATAAAATGCAAGATGTGCGGCGGAGACTTGGAGATCAAAGAGGGGCTGACGGTTGCGGAGTGCGAATACTGCGGCAGCCGGCAGACCATCCCCACGGCGGATAACGAAAAGAAGCTGACCCTGTTCGGCAGGGCCGGGCGGCTGCTGCGCGGCTGCGAGTTTGACAAGGCTGCCGGTGTGTTCGAAAGCATTGTGGCGGACTTTCCGGAGGAGGCCGAGGCCTACTGGGGGCTGGTGCTGTGCAAATACGGAATCGAGTATGTGGACGACCCGGCCACGGGCAAAAAGATCCCCACCTGCCACCGTTCCTCCTTTGACAGCGTGCTGGACGACGAGAACTTTGAGCAGGCCTGCGAGAACGCGGACGCCGTGGCCCGCAGCGTGTACCGGGCGGAGGCCAGAGCCATCGAGGAGCTGCGCAAGGGCATCATTCAGGTGTCCTCTCGTGAGGAGCCTTACGACGTCTTTATCTGCTATAAGGAAACCGACGACAAGGGCGAGCGGACGCTGGACAGCGTCATCGCCCAGGATATCTACACGGCCCTGACGGAAAAGGGCTACCGGGTGTTCTTCTCCCGCATCAGCCTGGAGGACAAGCTGGGCGTGGAATACGAGCCTTACATATTCGCGGCCCTGAACAGCGCCAAGCTCATGCTGGCGGTGGGCACGGACTACGAGCATTTTAACGCGGTCTGGGTGAAAAACGAGTGGAGCCGCTTTCTGGCGCTGATCGCCTCCGGCCAGAAAAAGACCCTGATCCCCTGTTACAAGAATATTGACGCCTACGACATGCCGCGGGAGTTTGCCAAGCTCTCCGCTCAGGACATGGGCAAGGTGGGAGCCATGCAGGATCTGCTCAGGGGCGTGGAGAAGATTTTGGGCGGCAGGAAAGAGGAGAAGCAGGCGGAGCCGGTCACCGTCTCCCAGCCGGTCTCCGGCGGCCCCAATGTGCGGGCCATGATCGACCGGGGCAATATGGCCCTGGAGGACGGCAAGTGGCGGGAGGCTGCGGAGTATTTTAACCGTGCGCTGGACATGGACGCCCGCTGCGCCGATGCCTATCTGGGTCAGCTTCTGGCAAAGAACCAGTGCGCGGACGACAGGGCATTTGTGGAAAAGCGCCTGGCGCAATATCCCCCAACAGATGGAGATAAAATAGCCGCCTGCCCGGAGGACACGGCGCGAATCAACGCCGCCGCTCAAAAATACGCGGTGAATTCCTTCCTTTCTCAAGACGAGATCAAAGAAAAATTCCAGTTCGACCGATGCTATTACAGCACCCTCTCCCAGTTCCGGGAGCAGCTGAAAGCGGAGGAGACGTACCTCTCCCGCGAAAACGATTTTGTCCGGGCAGAGAGATTTGCTTCCGGCCCTTCGGCGGAACGGGTCAAAAAGCTGAAGCAGGAGCTGCTGAGTATTTTGGAAAGCCGGATATCCGTGGCAGAGCGGCGGGATAACGAAGCAATTGACCGGGTGAAGGAAAAATACGCCGCCTTTCTGGATGAGGCGGAGGAGCAGGTAAAAAAGCGGAACGAGGAAGCGCTGGCAGAGCAGGCGGAGTGCGAGCAAAAGTATCAGGAGGCCTGTGCCCTTCAGGCCGCCGCTGTCACCCAGGAGGAGTTTGAAAACGCGGAAAAGGCATTCAGTCCTTTGACGTTTTATAAGGACGCCAACACGCGAAAGACCGTGTGCCGCGAAAAGGCCCATGAGTTTGACCTGGCCAGGGACTATCAAAAGGCATGTGAACTGCAGGAGGCGGCGGTCAGCGCCATCGATTTCAACAACGCGGCCAGGGCCTTTGACGTCCTGGACGGCTATCTGGATTCGGCGGAAAAAAGAGAGAGCTGCCGTGCGTCGGCAAATAAAATAATAGAAATCCAGAGAGAAGAACAGAGACGGAAGAGAAAGAAAACGATAACCTTCGCGTCAATCTTGACCGGCATCGTCGTTGTGGTTTCACTGGTTTTCTGTTTTCTCCTGCTCCCCTTGCTCCGGTACAACAACGCGGAGAAGCTGTATGCCTCCGGGGATTACGCCGCGGCGGCCCTATCCTATGCCAAAGCCGGGAATTATAAAGACGCCCGTGAAAAATGCTTTGAGGCCTGGGAAAAATCCGGAGTTTGGTCGACAATCAGCGCAGGCAGTAATCACACGGTAGGTCTGAAGGCCGACGGTACGGCGGTGGCTGTGGGCGCTAACGTGTGTGGCCGGTGTGAGGTATCCGGCTGGCGGGATATTGTGGCGGTCAGCGCGGGCTTTGAGCACACCGTTGGTCTGAAGGCCGACGGCACGGTGGTGGCTGTGGGCCGGAACCAGGAAGGCCAGTGTGAGGTATCCGGCTGGCGGGATATTGTGTCGGTCAGCGCAGGCTATTGTCACACGGTAGGTCTGAAGGCCGACGGCACGGTGGTGGCTGTGGGCGATAACGAGTATGGCCAGTGTGACGTATCCGACTGGCGGGATATTGTGGCCATCAGCGCGAGCGATGTTCACACGGTGGGTCTGAAGGCCGACGGCACGGTGGTGGCTGTGGGCTATAACGGGGATGGCCGGTGTGAGGTATCCGGCTGGCGGGATATTGTGGCCATCAGCGCAGGCAATCGTCACACCGTTGGTCTGAAGGCCGACGGCACGGTGGTGGCTGTGGGCTATAACGGGTATGGCCAGTGCGACGTATCCGACTGGCGGGATATTGTGGCCATCAGCGCAGGCTATTATCACACGGTAGGTCTGAAGGCCGACGGCACGGTGGTGGCTGTGGGCTATAACAAGTAC
>JALFOM010000085.1 GCA_022782265.1 Clostridiales bacterium
TCTTCTGACCGGCCAGGTCGGCGGGGCTGGTGATCTGGCACTTGGAGGAGGTCATTGCCTTGAAGCCGTTGTGGAGAGCACCCAGGTAGGTCAGGCCGTGCTCAGCCAGAACTTTTGCCACAAACTCGCCGCCCTTGCCGAAGAAGGCGTTCTCTGCCGCATCATAATCGGCAAAGGTCCAGGGCAGGCAGGAAACCATCAGACGGTTATCCAGACGGGAGATGATGGAGGTGGAGTGGATGTCGATCTGAACGGTGCCGTCAGTGACAAGCTCCAGGCCCTTGGTCATATCGCCGCCGGCCAGCTGGTCGTTGTTGTAGACAGTGACGGTGATGGCGCCGCCGGACTGCTCTTCGATGTACTGCTTGAAGAGGTTTGCGCCGATGCAGTCGTTTGCCGCGTCGGACTGACCGTTGCAGGTCATGGTGATGCTCAGCTTGTCATAGGTCACGCCGCTTTCGCCGCCCTCTGCGGCGGGTGCGCTGCTCTCTGCAGGTGCGCTGCTGCTGCCGCAGGCGCAAAGCGCAAACACCATGCAGAGTGCCAGGATCATTGCCAGAAACTTTTTCATTTTTTGTCTCCTTTTCTTTTGTTTTTTCTATACATACCGGCTTTTTCACCGGAAATGCGCTTACTGAAGAGCTCTTGCGCAGGCGGCCAGATTTTCGGCGGTGACGCCGTTCATGGCCAGAAGCCGCTCATAGGGAGCGGACATGCCGAAGCGGTCCTGAATGCCAAAGCGCTTGACTATGCCCCGGCCCATATCCGCCGCCACGGCGGAGACCGCGTAGCCCAGACCGTTGATCACGTTGTGGTCTTCCACGGTGATGATCTTTCCCGTCTCGTTTATCGCGCTGACCACGGCCTCGGTGTCCAGAGGCTTCAGGCTGTGCATGTCCAGAACGCGGGCCTTTATCCCCTCGTTTGCAAGGGTATCGGCCGCCTCAAGGGCCAGTCTCACCGTGTCGCCAATGGCGATGATGGTCACGTCGCTGCCCTGGCGAAGCTGGATTGCCTTGCCGATGGTAAACTCCTGCTCCGCGCCGTAGATCTCGGGTATGGCATCTCTGGTGAAGCGGAGATACACCGGCCCGTCAGATTCCGCCGCTGCCCGGGTGAGCTTTCTGGCGGCGTTATAGTCGGCGGGCATGATAACGGTCATGTTGGGGATGGTGCTGAGTATGCCCATATCCTCAATGCTCTGGTGGCTGGCGCCGTCGTTGGCAGGGGTGACGCCGCCGTGGGAGCAGGCGATCTTCACGTTCAGGTGGGGGTAGCAGATTTCCTGACGGATCATCTCGCACATTCTCATGGAGCCGAAGGCCGCGTAGGTTACTACAAAGGGGATCTTGCCGCAGGTGGCCAGACCGGCCGCTACGCCGGCGCCGCACTGCTCGGCGATACCCACGTTCACATGCTGCTCGGGGAGCGCCTTGGCAAAGGCTGTGGTCTTGCAGGATTTGCCGATGTCCACGTCCACAACATAGATGTCTTTATTTTCACGTCCCAGCTGGAGTATCTCGTCGCCGAAACCGTCTCTGGTAGCGATCATGCTCATGCCTTACACCTCCTCAAGCTCTGCCATGGCCTGCTCGTACTCGGCCTGATTGGGGGCCTTGCCGTGCCAGCCGCAGACATTTTCCATATAGGAAACGCCTTTTCCCTTCACGGTGCGGCCCAGGATGAATTTGGGCTTGCCGTTTTTGCTCTCTCTGATGGCGTCCAGCGTGGCCACGATCTCTTCCATGCTGTTGCCGTTGATGTCATAGGTCTCAAAACCAAAGGCTTCAAATTTCTTTGCCAGGTCCAGAACGGGCATGACCTCGTCGCAGGTACCGTCCAGCTGTAGGTTATTATAATCGCAGAAAACGACCAAATTGTCCAGCTGATATTTGTTGCAGACCTGGGCTGCCTCCCAGATTTCGCCCTCCTGGCTCTCTCCGTCGCCGATGACCACGAAAACGCGGTAGTCCTTGCCGTCGCGCTTGGCCGCCAGCGCCATGCCGGCGCCGCAGGCGAAGCCCTGGCCCAGAGAGCCGGTGGAGATGTCGATGCCGGGGCACTTCTTCATGTCGGGGTGGCCCTGAAGGATGGAGCCTTCCTTTCTCAGGGTGTGCAGCTGCTCCTCAGGGAAATAGCCCAGCACGCCCAGTGCCGCGTACTGTATGGGGCACACATGACCCTTGGACAGCACAAAGCGGTCACGGTCCTCCCATTTTGGGTTTTTCGGGTCGATCCTCATCTCAGAGAAGTACAGCGCCGCCACAAAGTCCGCAGCGGACAGAGAACCGCCGGGATGCCCTGACTGGGCCTCATAGATCATGGTGAGCGCGACTTTCCTCAGCTGGGCAGCCCGCTTTTTCAGCGCAAGAATTTTTTCGGCTGTCAATGTAATACCTCCTTTTGACCGGGCAAAAATAATTTGTTAAAAGGATGTCAAAGCGTTTTGAGAACTATTCTGGAGCAATTTGTTCACTTTGACAAATTTTTATTAATGTGCTACGTTCAATGTTGAACAATGACAAGATAATAATAACCGCCCTTTCGGGCGGTTGTCAAGGGGGAAATAGCACATTGCACAAACTTTGTGCAATTAGCACCAATTATAAGAATTTTTCCAGTAAAAATAACTAAATTCCAGGGCTTCGTCAATATTCACACCGGGCTTTTTTTCGAGCGCATCCAGGTGCATACGGTGGGTCTGGACCAGATACTGCGGGTTTTTATCCTCAAAGACCTTTTTTATGGTGCGGACGCGGGACTCGGTAGTCAGGTCAAGGAGAAAGTCGTTAAGCATGACCGCCAGGGAGTTATGGGTAGTCTCGGCTATGGCCCTATGCAGCTCAAGGTCGGCGTCGGAGATTTTTTCGATGTCGTAATCCTCGGCCAGCAGCAGCTTCACCAGCTTGTCGTAGGACGCCTCCAGGCCCTTTATTTCCTCCCGGGTGAGTCCCTGGGCGATCACCAGCTTGGAAACGCCGGTGTCGATGATGCGGCGCAGGCCGACCAGATCCTTGGAGGCGTCCCCATTCTGAAGAAGGATGCTGTAGAGCATGGGATTGAGCATTTGGGGCGAGAAGCCGCTGCAAACAAAAGTGCCCTCGGGGCGGCGGACCTCCAGCACACCGTAAGCCCGCAGGGTCTGGATGGCAGAGCGGAGGGAGTTGCGGCTCACATGGAGAGAGGAAATCAGCTCCATCTCCGTGGGCAGCTTGTCGCCGGGCTTCAGCTCTCCTACGATGATCGCGTCCGTGATTTTATTGATGACCTGCTGTACTACCGATTCATTTTTTATCGGGGTGCTCATGTTGTTGGTGCTGAACATTGTCCTTCTGTTCTCCTGTTCCCGTCTGCCGTTGTAAAAATGGCAACAATATTAATTTAGTATAATAAATTTTTACGGATTTGTAAATATCCTATCCGGGTTTTTCCATAAAACAGAGAAAATTTCCCCTGCGCTATGGCCCAGGGGAAAAGATTACAGTTTGTTATTCAGCTTTTTGTAAATTCTCTCCACAAACCAGGGCTCGGAGGAGGCTTTCAGGGCCTCTTCCAGCGTAAACCAGGCCACGCCGCTGTTCTCCTCCCGGCAGACATGGAGGGTGTCGCTCTCCTCCGCCTCCAGCAGATAGGTAACGTTCATGTGCAGGTGGCTGGGCACATACTCTCCCCGCTTTTCATGGCCGTCCACGGTCAGCACCTCCAGGGAGAAAATCTCGGGGCTTAGCGGGCGCACATGCGCTATCCCCGTCTCCTCCCGGGCCTCCCGCAGCGCTACAGAGAGCAGGTCCGTCTCCCCGTCCGCGTGTCCCCCGGTCCAGGACCAGGAATCATAGAGATTGTGATAGACCATCAGGGTCTTTGTCCGCTCCGGGTTCACGATCCAGGAAGAGGCCGTCATGTGGGCAAGCAGATTGCTTCGCAGAAAGGCGTCCCCGTTTTTCTCCAGGAAGTCCAGAATTACAGACTTGTCCCGCTGCTCCTGCGCATTGCAGGGGCGGTATTTTTTTATCTCTTCGACGATCTTCATGTTCATTTCGCCACAGGGTACAGATCGCGGCGCAGCACAGAGCCGGTGGGAAGCTGGGCCTTTGCCGTATCGGTCTGCTCAAGGTCGATGTCTGCATAGAGGATCTGTTCTTTTTCATCACAGGTGCAGAGCACGGCGCCCATGGGGTCCGCCACGGTGGAGTGGCCCCAGCACTCGTAGCTGAAGCCCTCATACCGGGCTGCGGCACAGCCCGCCACGAACACATGGTAGTCCACGGCCCGCATACGCAGGCTCAGCTCCCAGTGCTTCGGCCCGGTCACCAGGTTGAACTGGGCCGGCAGGAACACACAGCGGGCGCCCCGCTCCGCCATGGCGCGGAAAAGCTCGGGAAAGCGCAGGTCAAAGCACACCGCCGCGCCCATTGGGCCGAATTCCGTGTCAAACACGGTGATCTCATTGCCGGGGGCAAAGTTGTTGGACTCCTTAAAGCGCATACCGGGAAAGTCCACGTCGAAAAGATGGATCTTCCGGTGGCGGGCGATCTGCCTCCCCTGCCGGTCAAAGACAAAGCAGGTGTTATAGAGCTGCCCTCCCTCCGTCTCGGGTACGGAGCCGCCCACAAGGATGATACGGTTCTCCGCCGCCCAGCGGGACATCTCCTTCACGGTGTCCTCATGGCCCAGCGCGGCAAAGGTTTTGAAATATTCTTTTGCATAGGGGCAGTTGAACATCTCCGGCAGCTGCACGATATCCGCGCCCTTTTCCGCCGCCTCTCTGACCATCCGCTCCGCCTTTTCCATGGTGGCTTTCCGGTCGGTCTCCGTTCTGATCTGGCACATGGCCAATCTGAATTTGCTCTCGCTCATAAGCTTTTCAGATACCCTTCTATGTCAAACTCCGCCGTTTTTTCGTCCTTTCTCAGGTACAGCGGGTGGTGGGGATGGCCTTTATTGGAGCATTTTCCGGCACAGAGCCAATGGGCGCCGTATTTCTGTCCCAGCTCCACCATGTCCTGCACACAGCGGGGCAGATAAGGGCGCTTTTCGATGATGGTGCCCCAGGCGGCCCAAATGGCCGGGGAGACGCCCTCCGCCACATGGGAGAGTATGTACTCAAAGGCCCGCATATTCTCCCGGTGCAGGCGCTCATTCAGCTCCCTGTCCATATCGTCCGGGCGGGTGGCCCGCTGGGCGTAGACATTGAACATGATCCAGCTGTCGTAGCCGTTGCCTGCGGCGATGCGGGCGACGGATTTCAGGGTGTTGTCCAGATCGTCCGGCGCGGCGGTGGAGGGGTTGATGCCGATGCAGATCAGCGGATTTACCCCTCTTGTTCCCAGAATATATCGGTACTCGGTGTAAAAATCCGGCACATAGAGCCACTTTTCGCTGTCATAGCCGCCGCTTTGGCCGGAAAGGCGCAGGGCGTCCTGAAAGTCCAGTATCTCAATGGTCCGGCTGTCGCCGCTGGGGATATGCATCTCACTCAACCGCCTTTTTCAGCTGCTCAACTCTGTCCGCAGCCTCCCAGCGGACGCCCAGCTCCTCCCGGCCCATGTGGCCGTAGGCCGCCAGCTGCCGGTAGATGGGGCGGCGCAGCTCCAGATCCCGGATAATGGCGGTGGGCCGCAGGTCGAAGACCTGCTGTACCGCCTGAGACAGCTTCTCATCGGAAACCGTTCCGGTGCCGAAGGTCTCCACCAGCACAGACACCGGCTTTGCCACGCCGATGGCGTAGGCCAGCTGGACCTGGCAGCGCCGGGCCAGGCCGGCGGCCACCACGTTCTTTGCCACATAGCGTGCTGCGTAGGCCGCGGAGCGGTCCACCTTGGTGGGGTCCTTGCCGGAGAAGGCGCCGCCGCCGTGGGGGGCGCTGCCGCCGTAGGTGTCCACGATGATCTTGCGGCCGGTCAGGCCGGAGTCGCCCTGGGGGCCGCCGATGACGAAGCGGCCGGTGGGGTTAATGTAATAGCGGGTGTTTTCATCCAGCAGCTCTGCCGGGACGGTGGGCTTTACCACCAGCTCGATCATGTCCCTGCGGATCTGCTCCAGCTCCGCCTCGGGGGCGTGCTGTGTGGAGATGACGATGGCGTCGATCCGCACAGGGCGGCGCTGCTCATCATACTCCACGGTGACCTGGGTCTTTCCGTCGGGGCGCAGGTAGTCAACAAGGCCCTCTTTTCTCACCTGGGTCAGACGCTTTGCCAGCTTGTGGGCCATGGAGATGGCCAGGGGCATAAGCTCCGGCGTCTCATCGCAGGCGTAGCCGAACATCATGCCCTGGTCACCGGCGCCGTTTTGCAGCTCGTCGTCCTCGCCGGTTTTGTTCTCCAGGGCCTTGTCCACGCCCATAGCGATGTCCCCGGACTGCTCGTCGATGTTGGTGATGATGCCGCAGGTGTCGCAGTCAAAGCCGTATTTGGCCCGGTCATAGCCGATATCGCGGATAACCTCTCTGGTGATTTTTGGGATATCCACATAGCACTCGGTGCTGATCTCGCCCATGATATGGACAAGGCCGGTGGATACCGTGGTCTCACAGGCAACTCTGCCCATGGGATCCTGCTCCAGGATGGCGTCCAGCACCGCATCGGAGATCTGGTCGCAGATTTTGTCGGGATGTCCTTCCGTTACGGACTCGGATGTAAACAGATAGTGGCTCATATTTTTTCTTCCTTTCTTTTTTGAGGCAAAAGAAATGCTCCATCGGGAAGATGGAGCATGGTTATCACGTCAAAGCCTCATCTTTCGTTTCACCGCCGGATTTGGCACCTTGCTTACCGCAGGTTGCCGGGCTTCACAGGGCCGTTCCCTCCACCGCTCTTGATAAGGTGTTAAATTGTACCTTGTTATTATAACAGTTTTTTTCGGTATGTCAACTACAAAAGGAGATAAACCAGCGCGGGCAGGGTGACCATGGACAAAACCGTGTTCAAAAGGATGCCCTTGGAGGTGTATTCCGCGTCCCGGCCGTACTGTATGGCCAGCACCGTCACCACAATCCCGCTGGGGCAGCCCGCGATGATCACCATGGCGCCCAGCAGCACCGGGTCCGCCGTGATGAGTCTTAAAACCGGCAGTGTCAGCAGCGGCACCAGCACCAGACGCACAAGGCTGACGAAATACAGGCTCTTTTCCTTAAACGCGTCCAGCAGGCTGACCCGGCCCAGAGAGGAGCCGATGACCAGCATGGACATGGGCATGGTGGCGGCGGACAGGGTGCTGCAAAGCTCCTTTACCACCGTCGGCATGGGAATTTTCACTACAAAAATAAGCAGAGCCGCCAGCGTGGCAATCAGGGGCACGCTCACCATATCTTTCAGATGCAGCTTTACCCGCTCCCCGCTCTGGTTCATGCGCCAGACGCCGTATGTATACAAAAGCACGTTGAAGGGGATGCAGCTCATGGCGATATAAAACACCGCCTGAGAGCCGAACACCGGCTCCGCCACCGGCACGCCGATAAACATGGTGTTGGTGACGGAGATCAGAAGCTCCATCAGGGGCTTGCGCTCCCTGTTAAAGGGCAGCAGTCTGACAATCAGCGCGGACAGGAGATAACCCAAGCCGATGGAGACAAAGCAGGCCAGCATCACTTCCGCCAGCTCCCCGCCGGAAAGCTCCGGGGGATTGGCGATCACAGAGTTTAATATTGTGGCCGACATAAACACATTCAGTGTCAGCTTGCTGGCCGCCTTGGTAAATTCGCCGTTGAGGAGCTTTGTTCTGGCTCCGATATAGCCGATGACCATCAGCACGACGAAAATGACCATCTTTGTCAGCAGGGCGCTCAAATCCATTGGAAATCACCTTAAATATGCAGAATCAGTTTGGCAACGTAGATATAAATCAGAAGGCTGACCGCGTCGGTCACGGTGGAGATCAGCGGGTTTGCCATCACCGCCGGATCCACGCCCAGCTTTTCCGCCAGGATCGGCAGGGCGCTGCCCACCACCTTGGCGAACATCACGATAAACAGCACGGAGAGGCTGACGGTGGCCGCCACAGTCACGGTGACGCTGTCATTATGCAGGATCATGCCGTCCAGCAGCAGCATCTTGAAGAAATTCACCAATGCCAGGGTCAGTCCGCACAGCACGGACACGCGCCATTCTTTCCACATGACCCGCAGAGCGTCTCCCGGCTCGGTATCGCCCAGAGAAAGGCTGCGGATCACAGCGGTGGAGGCCTGGGCGCCGGAGTTGCCGCCGGTACCCATCAGCATGGGGATAAAGGCCACAAGGCCCGCCTGCACCGCCAGCATATCCTCAAATCTGGTCAGGATCATGCTGGTAAAGGTGGCGGAGAGCATCAGAAACAGCAGCCAGGGGATGCGGTTTTTCCACATCTCCACCGTGCTGGTGCGGGAGTAGGGCTTGTCGGAGGGCAGAATACCTGCCATCTTTTCGAAGTCCTCCGTGGCCTCCTGCTCCATAACGTCGATGATATCGTCGACGGTGACGATGCCAACAAGCCTGCCTTCCCCGTCCACAACGGGCAGAGCCATCAGGTCGTAGTCGGAGAACTTCTCGGACACGCTCTCCTGGTCCTCGGTAGTGGAGGCAAAGATCACGTTCCGGTCCATCAGATCCTCCAGCACCGTGTCATCGTCGGCCAGAAGCAGGTCCTTAACGGTGACAATGCCCTCCAGCTTCCTGTCGGCGGAGGTGACAAAGCAGATATAAATGGTTTCCTTGTCCTCGCCGATACGGCGGATGCGGGCAAATGCCTCCTTCACGTTCATGTACTTTTTCAGGTCCACAAACTCCGAGGTCATGATGCTTCCGGCGGAGTTGTCCGGGTAGCGGAGATACTGGTTGATCAGGTTCCGGGTCTCGGGCCGGGCGGCGCGCATGACGCGCTTGACCACGTTTGCAGGCAGCTCCTCCATCATGTCCACCGCGTCGTCCACATACAGCTCTTCAATAATGCCAGACAGCTCAGAGTCGGTGATGGAGTTGATGATCTTTTCCTGTTCCGGGGTGTCAAAGTTGGCGAAGACCTCCGCTGCGGTCTCCTTGGAAAGCAATCGGAACACCATGGGCATCTGGTTGTCGTCGATCTCCGCAAGGAATTCGGCAACGTCAAATTCATTCAGTTCCTCCATCCGCTGCTTGAGCTGCTTCATGTCCCGTTTATCCAGCAGCTCCGTCAGCTCGTCGGTCCGTTTTTCGTGGATGGCCTCGTAATCCATGGTCTCCAGCTTTTCATTCTCTTCCAACAAACTCACCTCCGGATTTTTCTATCACTTGCCTTTACAGGCCCAGATAGTCCTCCTGCTCAGCGCTCAGGCTGTCGATGCTGACGCCCATGGCCCGCAGCTTACGCCTGGCCACAGCCTCATCCAGCTCCCGGGGCACGGAGATGACGCCGGGGACCAGCTCTGCCTGGTGCTTTGCCAGGTATTCGGCGCTGAGGGCCTGGATGGCAAAGCTCATGTCCATGATCTCCGCCGGGTGCCCATCGCCTGCGGCCAGGTTCACCAGCCGTCCCTCCGCGATGACAAAGAGGGTTTTTCCATTGGGCAGCACATAGCCCTGGATATTGTGCCGGGCCTCGTATTTCTCCACGGCCAGAGCGTTTAAGCCCGCCATATCCACCTCAACGTCGAAATGGCCGGCGTTGGTGAGGATCGCCCCGTCCTTCATATGCTCAAAATGCTCAGCAGTGATGACGCCGCTGCATCCGGTGACGGTAATGAACATGTCGCCCTGTCTGGCGGCCTCCGCCATGGGCATAACCTGAAAGCCGTCCATCACTGCCTCCAGGGCGCGGACCGGGTCCGTTTCGGTGACGATAACCTTCGCGCCAAGGCCCTTTGCCCGCAGGGACACGCCCTTGCCGCACCAGCCGTAGCCGGAAACCACCACTACTTTGCCCGCAACGATCAGGTTGGTGGTGCGCATGATGCCGTCCCACACAGACTGGCCAGTGCCGTAGCGGTTATCGAACATGTGCTTGCAGTCCGCGTCGTTCACCATGACCATGGGGAAGCGCAGCGTGCCCGCCTTAGCCATGGCGCGGAGCCGGTGGATGCCGGTGGTGGTCTCCTCACAGCCGCCGATCACCTTGGGAATGAGACCGGTGTATTTGGTATGCATCAGGTGCACCAGGTCTCCCCCGTCGTCGATAATGATGTTGGGGCCTGCCTCCAGCACGGAGCAGAGGCAGCTTTCATATTCCTCCATGGTGCAGCCGTAGCGGGCGAAGACCTGCATCCCGCGGCTGGCCAGGGCCGCCGCCACGTCGTCCTGGGTGGACAGGGGGTTGGAGCCGGTGACAAACATCTCCGCCCCGCCCATCTCCATTACCCGGCAGAGGTAGGCGGTTTTCGCCTCCAGATGCACGGACAGGGCCACCTTCAGCCCTTCAAAGGGCCGGGTCTTGGCAAAATCCTCCCCAATGCCCCGGAGTACAGGCATATTTCTCTCTACCCATTTTATTTTCATCTCGCCGGAGGGTGCAAGGGCGATGTCTTTAATTAAGCTCATATAGGATCCCCCAGATTCAATTTTTTCAGACAAAATATTTTATCACGATGCTTTCATGAAAGCAAGATGAATCCTTGCCCCCGGCAAGGCAGAAAAACGCCTGTAGTTTTTTTTCAAAAAATGCTACAAATTTCTATATAAAACATCATAAATTGACGTTGACGCAAAATGGCTTTTCGATTATCATAATCGTGTCAATGTCAAAAAAATGGCAAACACAAGGAGGAAAGAAAATGACTAAAGAAGGAAGAAAATGGGCATTTAAGAAATCCATCACCTGCGGCGTTCCCACCATTCTGCTGACCGCCGTTATCATGTACTTCTCCATGTCCAAAGAGTTTGCTGCTGCTCCCCTCACCCTGGCTCAGTTCGGCGTGAAGATCGGCGGCACCGTCACCGTCACCTCTCTGATCTGCTGCTTCCTGCAGTACCTGATCGTTGGCGGCGAGTTCAAGAAGCAGTTCACCGAAGGCCACGAGAAGCTCCCCTGCATGGGCGCCCGTGCCGAGCAGGTCGTATTCCCCAGCTGGGTTCCCGGTAAGTGGTGGGCCTATGTGATCTTCGTTGCCCTCTTCTCCGGCATGCTCATCGGCTCCGGTCTCCCCTGCTTCCTGGCAAGCTGGGGCATCAATCCCGGCGGCATCGGCAGACTGGGCCACGCTCTTCTGTCCGGCGTGATCAACGGTCTCGGCACCTGGTACGCCGTGTACCTCTCCCAGATCTTCCTGATCCAGTTCTTCAACGAGAAGGCTGCCGCCGCTCAGGCCGCTTCCAAGTAATTCCCCGTAAACAGTATACCATCCGATCCCCGGCCAAATGGCCGGGGATTTTTTCATTTGGCTGCCGGGCACAGTTTTCCGCATGTGCCCGGCGTTTATTTTCTTTTATTTCTCCCCGCAATATCATTGCTTTTTACAGCGGGGAACGACGTCTTTCTCAGAATTACATAATTATAATAAACTCATCTTATGTAAACTCAAAAAGGAGGATGTATGGAGTCAGGAGGACAAGGGCGGCTCGCCGCCATCAGGGACGTTCTGACCGGGAGAGTCAGCGACGCCAGGTTCGTCACCGCAGGGAGATGCATCATGTTCTTTCTTTTGGGACTGGTGATGTCCTGCGCCAGGGTGCTGGAAAACGGCGCGCCCTTCGGTATGGCCATGGTGGCCTGCTCAGGGTCGGGGGTGTACGGGGTGTTTGC
This sequence comes from Clostridiales bacterium, assembly GCA_022782265.1. Taxonomy (GTDB): domain Bacteria; phylum Bacillota; class Clostridia; order Oscillospirales; family Oscillospiraceae; genus Limivicinus. Next base: position 11,683 of record JALFOM010000085.1, read on the forward strand.
CCTGTCAGGGGCCGCGCTGGGCTATCTGATCAGCGGCGGCGTGGAATGGGGGATACGGTATATTGCGGCGGCGGTGCTGGTGTATACCATAGCCTTCATCTTTCAGGAACTGAAGATATACAAGCGGGAGTTTTTCATGCCCTGCGCCGCCGGACTGGTGATGGCCGTCACCGGATTTTTGGGCAGCTTTTCGGTGACGCCGGGCAGTGTTCCCCTGGTGGCGGAGCTGTTCTTGGAGACCTGTCTGGCCTTCGGCGGCAGTTACTTTTTCCGGGAGGCCCTGTCCGGCGGGCTTCGTGCCACGGAGAGCGCGGAGCTGAAGCACAGCGTGTCGGTGATGATCATGCTGGCCTGCGTGCTGATGGCCTTTTCCCGGCTCCAGATCTTATCCGTGGTATCCATCGGCCGCTTTATGGCCCTGATCCTTGTGATGACCTCCGCCATGAAGGGCGGTATGCTCACCGGAGCCGCCGTGGGCACGGTATTGGGCCTTGCCATGGATGTGGCCAGCACGGGCGCGCCCTTTTACACCATGGCCTATTCCTTTT
>JALFOM010000010.1 GCA_022782265.1 Clostridiales bacterium
GCCTCGTCATAGCCCACATAGCCCGGGGGAGAGCCGATGATGCGGGAGACGGAGAATTTCTCCATAAATTCGGACATATCCAGACGGATCAGGGACTCGGGGCTGTCGAACATGTCGGCGGCCAGGCGCTTGACCAGCTCCGTCTTGCCCACGCCGGTGCCGCCAACGAAGATGAAGCTCACCGGCTTGCGCTTGACCTGCAGGCCCACGCGGCTGCGGCGGATGGCGGCGCAGACTGCGTCCACGGCCTGATCCTGTCCCACGATGTGCTCCTTCAGCCGCGCATCCAGCTTTGCCAGCCGCTCAAACTCATCCTCCCGGATGGTGGAGGCGGGGATCTTGGTCCAAAGCTCGATGATCCGGGCCATATTGTCCACGGTCAGCCTGGGCCGGCCGGCGTTATTCAGCTCTGCCAGCTCCTGCTCCAGCTGCATCTCCTTGCTGCGAAGCTGGGCGATGCGGGCATAGCGCTGGTCCAGCATCTCGTCGGTAAGGGGCTGGCCGCCCGGCGCGTCGGCGGACATGAGGGCCTCCCGCTCAAAGCGGATGTTTTCCAGATCCCGCTGGGCCAGCATACGGCGGTTGATGCCCTCGTCCTTCAGGTTCACGTCGGAGCAGGCCTCGTCGATCAGGTCAATGGCCTTGTCGGGCAGGAAACGGTCGGTGATGTAGCGCTCGCTCATCAGCACGGCCTGGCGGCACATCTCGTCGGAGATCTCCACGCCGTGGTAGTCCTCGTAATAGTGGGACACGCCCCGGATAATTTTGATGCTGTCCTCAATGGAGGGCTCCGTCACCGTCACGGGCTGGAAACGGCGCTCCAGAGCGGAGTCCTTTTCGATATGCTTGCGGTACTCGGTAAAGGTGGTGGCGCCGATGACCTGAATCTCGCCCCGGGAGAGGGCGGGCTTGAGGATGTTGGCGGCGTTCATGCTGCCCTCGGCGTCGCCCGCGCCCACGATATTGTGGACCTCGTCGATCACAAGGATGATGTTGCCCTGCTTGCGGATCTCCTCGATCAGACCCTTCATGCGGCTTTCAAACTGGCCGCGGAACTGGGTCCCGGCCACAAGGGCGGTCAGATCCAGCAGAAAGACCTGCTTATCCTGGAGCTTGCAGGGCACGTTGCCCATGGCGATGCGCTGGGCCAGCCCCTCGGCAATGGCGGTTTTGCCCACGCCGGGCTCGCCGATGAGGCAGGGGTTGTTCTTCTGGCGGCGGTTCAGAATCTGGATCACCCGCTCCAGCTCCTCCTCCCGGCCGATCATGGCGTCCAGCTTGCCCTCCCGGGCCCGCTGGGTCAGGTCGATGCAGTAATTGTCCAGAAATTTGCGCTTGCCGCCCTTGGGCGGCTCCTTCTGCTCGCTTCTGGGCCGCTCATTGCCGCCGTTATTCTGGTTTTGGTTGTTGTTGGGCGCGGCGGGGCCGCCGAAGAGCCGGTTGAGGAAGGGGAAGGTGGCGGTCTTGCCGTCGTCCTCGTCGCTGTCCTCGTCTCCGTCCACCGCCATCAGGTCCTCCGCCCCGTTCAGGGCGTTCATCATGTCGCCGGACAGGGCCTCCAGATCCTCGTCGGAGATGCCCATTTTCTCTATGACGTCGTCCACGGGCTTGATGTGAAGCTCCCGGGCGCACTTCAGGCACAGACCCTCGTTTTTGGTCTGCCCTGCTTCAATCTTGGTGATGAATACGACCGCTACATTCTTTCCGCAGCGGGAACACATTGTTGGCTGCATTTAACCCTCCTTGGTATTCGCTTCAGATCAGTCCTCTGGTAATAAACTCAAAGGACAGGAAAAATCTTGCCAGTGTGGTGCTTTCAATGGTCTCCCTGCCGATAATCAGGCCCAGGAAGCTGAGCAGCCAGCTCAAAAGCACACAGTACAGAAAACCGCGCACGAAGCCCAGCACCGTGCCGCCGATCTCATCCAGATTTTCCATATTCGGCAACCGGAAGGACAGGTTGCCGATGTTGGCCACGGCCACAAGGAAGATCAGAATCAGCAGAAAGGCCAGCATCAGGCCGCCCACATAGGTGATGGTGTCGCAGAGGACGTTTACCACCGCGTCGGTCATGCTGATGCTGTTTTCATCGGCCACCTGCACCGCCTTGTCGGCCAGCTCCTCGGCCCGCCGGTCGGAAAAGCCCAGCACGCCCATGCACTCGTAGGCGTAGTCATAGCGCAGGGAGGGGTCCTCCGTGAGAATATCGTTCAGGGAGCGGTCACTTTCGCCGTAGCCCAGGGTCTCCAGCACATCCTCCCGGGTCTGCTGGGAGTCGATATAGCCGCTGACAAAGGGCTCCAGCGCAGGGATGAACTCCCCGGCATAGGCCGAGGACAGCAGGCTGCCGCCGAACAGGGCGATGATGATGGCCAGAATCCCGGCCACGCCGCCCACCAGACCCCGCTTATAGCCGGTCCAGGTGCACAGGGCGATGATGACAAGAAGCACGATATCAATAATCAATTTCATAGCTGATCATTCCTTAGTATGTATTCGCCGGACACCCGGCGCAGCAATCTTCTGCATCATTATAGCAGGTATTTGTGAACAAATATATATCTTAATTATTGGTAAACACTAAAGTTAATTTAAGAACATCTCGCCCACGCTGCCCTCATACCACACCCGGTTCAGGTACAGGCCCTGGGGCGGCATGGTGGGGCCGGTAAGCCGCCGGTCGCCTTTTTCCAGCAGCAGCGGGATCTCCTCCGGCAGGAGCTTGCCATAGGAGGCGTAGACCATGGTGCCCACCATGGCCCGGCACATGTTGTAGAGAAAGCCGTTGGCGCAGATGGAGACGGTGATGATGTCCCCCTCTTTTTCCGCCCGGCACCAGTACACGGTGCGGACAGTGGTTCTGGTCTGGGTGCCCTCACTGCGGACGGCCCTGAAATCGTGGGTGCCCTCAAAGGCCTTGGCCGCCGCCTGCATCAGCTCCATGTCCAGATGCTGGGGGTAAAAGCACACCCGCTTTTCCCAAAAGGGGTCCCGGATATTACTATTGTGTATTTTATAGATATATTCTTTTTTTATGCAGGAGCCGATGGCGTTGAAATCCTCGGCTGCCTCCGCCGCGGCCACCACGGCGATGTCCCCCGGCAGGCGGGAATTGACGGCCAGGGGCAGCCGGTCCAGAGGGATGCGGCAGTCGCTTTTGAAATTGGCGCAGTAGCGCAGGGCGTGTACCCCCGCGTCGGTGCGGCCGCAGCCCACCAGCTTTACCGGGTGGCCGCAGACCTTTTCCAGGGCTTCCTCCATGGTCTGACAGACGGTGATGTCGTTTTTCTGCACCTGCCAGCCGTGGTAGCGGCTGCCGTCGTATTTCAGTCTCAGGGCAATATTTCTCATAATCCAAATTTTCTCAGCACGATGACCCCCGCCAGGAAGAGCACGGAGAGGGCCAGCGCCGCGTAGTCTATGCCCGCGAATTTCATCTGCTTCATGCGGGTGCGGCCTTCGCCGCCGTGGTAGCAGCGGCTCTCCATGGCGATGGCCAGCTCGTCGGCCCGGCGAAAGGCGGAGACGAAAAGGGGAACCAGAATGGGCAGCAGAGCCTTGGCCCGGCTGACCAGGCTGCCGGTCTCAAAATCCGCGCCTCTGGCCTTCTGGGCGGACATGATCTTGTCCGTCTCCTCAATCAGCGTAGGGATGAAGCGCAGGGCCATGCTCATCATGATGGTCATCTCGTGTACCGGAACCCTGATGACTTTCAGGGGGCTCATCAGCAGCTCCAGCCCGTCGGTCAGGGCGATGGGGCTGGTGGTGTAGGTCAGCAGGAAGGTGCCGCAGATCAGCAGAACGATGCGCAGAACCATCTGCACCGCCCGGACGATGCCCTCCCAGGTGATGATCCAGCCGGGGATAATGGGGGTACCGCCGGTGTAGAAGATGTTCAGCAGGGCGGTGAGGGCGATGATGAAGATCATGGGCTTTAAGCCCTTGAAGATCACCTTGGGTTTCAGCTTGGACAGGGCCATGCAGCCCAGAGAGGCCAGCAGCACGGCGGCGTAGCCCACCCAGCCCTTGGCCTGGAACAGCGCGACAATATACAGCAGCACCGCGATCAGCTTGGTGCGGGGGTCCAGCCGGTGGATGACGGTGTTTCCCGGGAAATACTGGCCCAGTGTGATGTCCTTCAGCATTTGCCCGCCTCCTTTGCCCGAATTACGGCGGCTTTCAGCTGCTCGTGGGTGTAGATGGAGCCCTCCAGTTGGACTCCCCGTTTCCGCAGCGCCACGGCGATGGCGGCGGCGTGGGGGATGCTGAGCCCGATGGCGCTCAGCTCCTCAGGCTTTGAAAACACCTGCTCCGGCGTGCCGTCCATGACGATGCTGCCGTGGTCAAAGACCACGATGCGGTCGGCAAGTCTTGCGGCGTCGTCCATATTGTGGCTGACGATGATGACCGTGGAGCCGGTCTTTTCCCGGTAGGCGCAGATATTGTCCAGAATCTGCCGGCAGCCGGCGGGGTCAAGGCCGGCGGTAGGCTCGTCCAGAATCAGCACCCCGGGGCGCATGGCGATAACCCCGGCGATGGCGATGCGGCGCTTCTGTCCGCCGGACAGCTCCAGCGGGGACTTTTCAAACAGCTCCTCGTCCACGCCCACAAAGCCCGCGGCCTCCCGGACCCGCTCGTCCACTTCCGCTTCGCTGAGCTTCATGTTTTTGGGCCCGAAGGCGATGTCCTTATATACCGTCTCCTCAAAGAGCTGGTACTCCGGGTACTGAAACACCAGACCCACCTGCCACTTCACGTCCCGGCGGGTGTATTTGTCGGTGTTGATGTCCTTCCCGTCCACATAGATCTTGCCCGAGGAGGGCGCCAGCAGCCCGTTTAAGTGCTGAATGAAGGTGGACTTGCCCGAACCGGTGTGACCGATCAGGCCCACCAGCTGGCCCTGAGGGATGGTGATGTTGATATGCTCTATGGCGGCTTTTTCAAAAGGAGTGCCTGCGCTGTAGACGTGGCTCAGATCCTCCACCCGTATCTCTGACATGCTTTTCTCTCCGATAAATCAGCGTATTTCCGGCTCATGCCCGGATGGCGGCGGCCACCGCGTCGGCGCAGCGCTCCGTATCCAGAATATCCAGGGGCAGGTCGAAGCCCTCCCGGTTCAGGTCAAACAGGAGCCTTGTGGTCTCCGGCACGGTCAGACCCTCGCTCTCCATCAGCTCCACCTGGGAGAACACCCGGGCGGGGCTGCCGTCGGAGACGATGTGACCGTTGGACATGACCACCAGCCGGTCCGCTCCCACGCACTCGTCCATATGGTGGGTGATGAGCACCACGGTCATGCCCTTTTCCCGGCACAGCCGGGAGATGGTGGAGATGACCTCCCTGCGGCCCATGGGGTCCAGCATGGCGGTGGGCTCGTCCAGCACGATGATCTTCGGCTCCATGGCGATGACGCCGGCAATGGCCACCCGCTGCTTCTGCCCGCCGGAGAGCAGGTGAGGGGCGTGCTCACGGTATTCATACATGCCCACCTGCTTCAATGCCGCGTCCACCCGCTGCCGGATCTCCCTGGGGGGAACGCCCAGATTCTCCGGGGCGAAGGCCACGTCGTCCTCCACCACGTTGGCAACGATCTGGTTGTCCGGGTTCTGGAACACCATGCCCACGCTGCGGCGGATGTCGATGAGCCGCTCCTCGTCGGCGGTGTCGATGCCGTTTACGGTAACCTTGCCCTCGCTGGGCACCAGAATGGCGTTCATGTGCTTGGCCAGGGTGGATTTACCGGAGCCGTTATGCCCCAGCACCGCCACAAAGCTGCCCTCTTCTATCTCTAAATCGATCCCGCAGAGACTCTCCGTCTCGTCGCCGGGATAGGTGAAATGTACGTTTTCAAAGCGGATTACTGCACTCAATTTCCTGTTTCCTTTCCAATCGCGGTCAGCTCTTGCCGCCTTGCCGCATTTGCCATTCCCGGGCCTGCTTCGCAACGGCCCGCCAATGGCGCGGCTGCGGAGAAAGCTGCCCGCCTTATTCAATAATTCCTCTTATACCGATTTGAAGCCCAGTGGAGCGGGTTCAAATCGGAAAGGAAGAAGGAGGGAGCGGATATAGAGCTTTCGCATACAGCGAAAGCGGCATGGAGCGAGCTTCTTCTGACGTCGGCAGCGGCGGTCAGCTTTCCCAGCGGCAAGAAGCGCCGCAAGGGAGTACAAGCCCGCTGTCCGTCACCGGCAGGCCCAGCTCCCGGCTCTCGGAGCGGCCGCCGAATTTTTTCGTGAATATGCTCTCCGTCACATAGCTGAGCACCGAGGCGGAAAGACCGGTGGTGTAGGAGTTAATCAGCACGAAAAGGGGCTCGTCCGACAGCACCCCGGCACAGAGGGACACAAAGGGCCAGAGATTCTGCTCCAGCTTCCACACCTCGCCCCCCGGGCCCCGCCCGTAGGAGGGAGGGTCCATGATGATGGCGTCGTACCGGCGGCCCCGGCGGATCTCCCGCTCCACAAACTTGGCGCAGTCGTCCACAATCCAGCGGATGGGCGCGTCAGAGAGGCCGGAGGAGGCGGCGTTTTCCTTGCCCCAGGCCACCATGCCCCTGGCCGCGTCCACATGGCAGACCTGGGCCCCGGCCTTGGCGCAGGCCACGGTGGCGGCGCCGGTGTAGGCAAACAGGTTCAGCACATTGATGGGCCGGCCTGCGGCGCGGATCTTCCCCATGGCCCAGTCCCAGTTGGCGGCCTGCTCGGGGAAAAGCCCGGTGTGCTTGAAGTTCATGGGCTTTACGTTAAAGGTGAGCTCCCCGTAGCGGATCTGCCAGTTGGCGGGCAGCCGACCCTTGTCCCAGCTGCCTCCGCCGCTCTCGCTGCGGCGGTAGCGGGCGTCCCTGTCGTTCCAGTGGGGATTTTTCCTGGGCGTGTCCCATATCGCCTGGGGATCCGGGCGCACCAGATAGTATTTTCCCCAGCGTTCCAGCTTTTCACCCCCGGAACAGTCCAGAAGCTCAAAATCCTGCCATTTATCTGCAATCCACATAAGCTGACCTCTACAATTTTCCCATATTAAGACACAGTATTTTATCACTAAAACCCAAATGGGTCAACAGAAAAAGCAGAACTTCCGGCGCTTTCGGAAGTTCTGCCTGTAATAAGCGGCCGCAGCCAAATTAAGCTGTCATTCTGAACCGTGCAGCGGTGAAGAATCCCGTGGTTAGACGCTTCAGCGTAACCGGACGGGATCCTTCGTCGGTTCCCGCCTCAGGAAGACACCGAGTTTGGGGAGATTTCCCGGGCGGCCACGCAGGGCCGCCCCTACGGCCCTGTTTCGGTGCGGCGCGTAGGGGCGATTCACGAATCGCCCGAAAGAGTCTTTTCAGCCCATTACCCGGTTGCCTTCCCGGTCAACATACACGGCGGGGGCCATGCCGGAAACCAGCAGAACCATGTCGTCGTAATTCGTGGCGGAGCCGGAGCGGGTATACACCCTCCGGACCGACAGCTCCTCGGAAAAGGTACCGCCGACGGCGGATGTGGGCATGGTGTAAAGCAGGTAGCCCCGCAGCTTTTCCATCAGCCGCTCCCCGTCCTCCACCTTGCCCAGAGGCACACTGTTGACATACACCGCGTCCATGGGTTCAATGCCCCTTGCCGAATCCAGCACCGCGCCGCTGAGCTCCGCCGCGCTGCCCGAGGGCGGACGCAGGGACAGCCCACAGCCCGTTTTTACCACAGGCAGGGAAGTGCTCCCCGCGAAAATCTCGTCCGCCGCCTTCACCGCCGCCAGCAGCCCCCGGTCATGGGCCCAGGGGGAATAGCAGCCCTCCACAGCCTCTCCGTTGATGCTGACGCGGCAGACCATGTGCGTGTTGGCCAGCAGCCCCAGCAGCAGGGCAAATGCCCCTAAAGTGACCTTCTTCCACATTGTGTCACCACCTCCTGAGGTTAACATAATACAAGAAAAAGCCCCGGTCAAGGGCTTCGACAAAAGAAGTCAGAACAAAGCTTTATTCAAAAATATTCCCTGTCCGCCTATTGACAAAGAATACTATGCGTTATATAGTATTGTGCGAAAGGGGGTATGCGAAATGCTGGACGCCCAGATGCGGCGGGGCTTTTTGGAAATCTGCGTTCTGGCCGCTTTAGCCCGGGAGGATTCCTACGGCTACAAGATCGTCAAGGACATGTCCGCCTGCGTCAGCGTGACGGAATCCACCCTTTATCCCATCCTGCGCCGCCTGGAGAGCGCGGGGAGCCTGAGTGTGTACTCGGTGGAGCATAACGGCCGCCTGCGGAAAATTTACCATATCACGCCCAGGGGCCGGCAGCAGCTTCAGGATTTTGTGGCCGATTGGGGAGAGATCGCCGCCATGTACGAATTTATCAAAGGGGGACTTGAACATGAACAAGTCTGAATTTCTGCACATCCTGCGCAGCTGCCTGGGCCAGCTTACAGCTGAGGAGCGGGAACAGAATATCGCCTATTACGAGGAGCTTTTCAGCGACATGCTGGAGGAGGGCTGAAAAATGAAAAAAAGCACGCGTATCATCGTCCTTACGGCCTGCGTACTGATTCTGGCCGGATTCATTTTTTGCGGCATCGCTATAGCCCGGGGCGCGGATATCCGGCAGATGCTCCGGGACGGGGACTTTTCCATCAATACCGCTGACCTGAATATGGACCTGGGCATCAGCGTTGCCGACGGCCAGTTCGGCGGCGACAGCGGCTATACTGTCTGTGCAAAGGGAGAGGAGAGCTTCTCCGCGGCGCCGGTGGAGCGGCTGGACATCGGCTGGATCGCGGGCAGCGTGGAAATCTCCGCCTATGACGGGGAGGAGATAAAGGTGACGGAGAGCGCCTCCCGCGCTCTTGCGGAAAACGAAAAGCTGCGCTGGAAGCTGGATAACGGTGTGCTCCGCCTGCGCTACTGCGCGCCGGGGACCTGCAATATGCAGGCAAAAGCGCTGACCGTTCTGATCCCCGAAGGCCTTTGTCTGGAGGGGCTGGAGGCGGACGTCACCTCCGCCGAGCTGACGCTGAACGCCCTGTCCGTCAGCGGAGAGGTCAACTTCGACAGCGTGTCCGGCGGCGTCCGGGCCCGCCGGCTTGTCTGTGAACGGCTGACGATCAGCACCGTGTCCGGAGAAGCGGAGATCGAAGGCGGTATGGAAAGCCTCCGCTATTCCTCCACCAGCGGCGGCATGCGGGCAGACGGGCTGCCGGAGGGCTGCGCGGTGGAAACGGACACGGTCTCCGGGAATATGGAGCTGCGCTTTGACGGCTGCCCCGGTGACATTGAGGCGGACAGCACCTCCGGAAGCGTCACGGTATACCTCCCCGGAGATGTGGGCTTTGAACTGGACTACGACAGCGTGTCCGGCGATCTGGACTGCGACTTCCCCAGCCTGCGGGAGGTCTATGGCGACAGCGTCATGTTCAGCATGGACGTGAGCACCACCAGCGGCGATCTGGATATCCGCAAGAACTGAACGGAAACCTCATCCGGCCCCTCACGCCTTCCCCTCAAGGGGGGAGGCATAAGGGCGGCCCCTACCATAATATTATACGTTTTCCGGAACACATTCCTCAATTTCCGTCACCGACACCTCAAAGGCGGTCTTTTCCACCGCCCCACGGTCGGTGACTTTTATGTACCGGCGGCTCTGGATCCGCCCCTCAAGGCGCACCACCGTGCCCACCGTCCAAAGCGCCGCGTCCCTGGCCCGGGCGCCCCAGCAGATACAGGGCAGGTAGTCCGAGCGGCCGTAATGCCGGTTCACCGCCAGCATCAGATCGCAGATATCCCGGCCCATGGGCGTACAGCGCAGATTGGGCGCCTTGCACAGGGTGCCCCGCAGCCGCACCAGGTTGCTGTCCTCCTCGTCGCAGAAAAACAGCTCCCGGGCAAAAACCGTGATCACCAGCTTTGCCCCTTCCCCGTGCCGGTTGTTGAAGGTGCGAAGCTCCCCCACAACACAGAGCTTCCCGCTGTCGCCCGGTTCCAGCGCCGCAAGCTGCTCCTGCCGGAGCACCACGTTCACCCGGTCCAGATTCCCGGACAGGCGGCTGATCTCCAGCGGAAAAGTGAAAAACTGCTGTCCCCGGCTGGAATGGGAATAAACGGGACTGCCGGCAATGTGCCCGCACAGTCTCGTGTAGTTGTTCTCGTTATTCATGTCCATGACAGGCTCCGTCCTTTTCGTTGAGATACTTAAATCTATTCACAACCTGTACTTGAATATGACCGGAAAAAACGATATAATGCAGGTACAACAGAAAAGGAGAAACACTATGGATATAAAAGAAATACTTGAAAAATGCGACCACACCCTGCTTCGCGTGGACTGCACAAGCGAGGAGATCCGCAGGCTCTGCGACCAGGGCATCAAATACAACTGCGCCAGCGTCTGCATCCCGCCCTGCCATGTGGCGGGCGCCAGGCGCTATGTGGGCGACAGGCTGAAAATCTGCACCGTCATCGGCTTTCCCAACGGCTACATGACCTCCGCCGTCAAGGCCTTTGAGGCGGCTGACGCCATCAGAAACGGCGCGGACGAGATCGACATGGTCATTAACCTGTCCATGGTGAAGGACGGCTGCTGGCAGGATGTGGAAAAGGACATTATGGCCGTGCGGGAGGCCACCCGGGGCCATATCCTGAAGGTCATTATCGAGTGCTGCCTGCTGACCGACGTAGAGAAGGTCCGCATGTGCCAGATCGTATCCCGCTGCGGCGCGGACTATATCAAGACCTCCACCGGCTTTTCCAAGGGCGGCGCCACCCGGGAGGACGTGAAGCTCATGCGGGAAAACTGCCCGGAGAGCGTGAAGGTCAAGGCCGCCGGCGGCATCTCCTCTATTCAGGACGCGGAGGATTTCATCGCCCTGGGCGCTGAACGCCTGGGCACCAGCCGCATCGTGAAGGCCGCCATGGAGCTGGAAAACGTTGAGGGTGCACCCCAGGAGAATTACTGATGGCAGACGGGCCGAAAAAGGGCGCGCCGCTTTCCGGAAAGGGCAAATCGCTCCTGGGCCTTGTGCTGGGCGCTGGGCTGACGGTGTTCTGCGCGCTCTATGCCGTGCCCCGGTACGGCAATACCGGCACAGTGCTGACGGCTCTGGCTCTGGCCGTGACCGGCTATAACGCCTACTTTGCCTTCGGCGGGAAACACACCCCGCCGGAGGTGAGGCAGCAGGCCGAGGAGGCAGACGAGCAGGCCCGGGAGGAAGCACGCTTGCAGATCATGGCCCTGGAGGAGCAGTACAACAGCGGCCTTGTCAGCTACGAGGACTACATCGCCAAACGGCAGGAGATCATTTCACAGCTGTAAAAAGCCTGTGCAGCAGCGTGCACAGGGCCACGCCCGGAATGGACAGGGCAAACCACATCAGAATGAACCGGGGGCAGATCTGGCCCAGAAGGTTAAAGGGCAGGGAGGAATAGTCCCAGACCTGCCAGTGCAGCCGGAGATTGACGATGCAGCCGGCCACAAATTCCACCGTGGTGATGATGCAGGTGCTGAGGAGCCACTTTTTCACAAGACTCAGCTCGCTGCCGCTGACAAGATACATCAGCGTAAAGCAGATCCCGCCGCACAGGAGCATGGTCCAGTGGGTCCAGCCCCGCCACAATATCTCGGTCAGTCCGTAGAGTATGCTGCCCAGTGCAAATACCGGCAGAAGTTCCATAAATATCACCCGTGACTATCTTTTCCCGGCCCGGGCCCTTTCATCCCCGGCGGGCGGAAAACTTGTTTGAAGAAAAGTCTTGACACGGGGGAAAATATCTGGTATATTAACAAAGCTTAAAACAAAGAAGGTACGGCATCCCCGGCCTCACCCGGCGGTCAAGAGAACCGGCTGCGGTCAATAAAAGCATTGTCCCTCCCATGGGCTTACGGTGTTTTTACGCGCGGATGCTGTGCATCCGCGCTTTTTTTCGGAGGTGTTTCACAATCGCAACCGCTGTTCATCAAATAAACGAAGAGATCACTGACAAGGAGATACGTCTTATCGGAAACGAGGGCGAGCAGCTTGGCATTATGTCCGCTGAGGAGGCGCTCAGGATCGCTACCGAGCAGGATCTGGACCTGGTCAAGATCGCTCCGGGCTCAAATCCCCCCGTCTGCAAGATCATGGATTACGGCAAGTACCGCTTCGAGCAGACCAAGAAGGAAAAGGACGCCAAGAAGAATCAGCGTGTCATCGAGATCAAGGAGATCCGCATGTCTCCCGGTATCGGCGACAATGACTTCAACACGAAGCTGAAAAACGGTCAGAAATTCCTGAACGACGGCAACCGTGTCAAGGTCTCTGTGCGCTTCAGAGGCAGAGAGATGGCCCATACCGACATCGGCGAGGTGCTTCTGCGCAATTTTGCCGAGAAGTGCGCCGACATCGCGAATCTGGACAAAGCCCCCAAGCTGGAGGGCCGCAATATGTCCATGTTCCTCTCTCCCAAGCCCCAGACCCCGCCGAAGAAGCCCGCAAAGCCCAAGACCCCCAAGACCGGCGAAAGCGCCGAATAAGCAAGTATAATGCAGGCCTTCGCCTGTTATTCACCAGTTACGGAAGGAGAAATTAATCATGCCCAAACTGAAGACCCACAGCGGTGCCAAGAAGAGATTTAATCTCACCAAGACCGGCAAGGTCAAGCGCGCACACGCATATAAGAGCCATATCCTCACCAAGAAGGACACCAAGCGCTGCCGCCGTCTGCGTTCCGAGGCTTATGCCGACGCAACCAACGAGGCAACCATCAAGAAAATGATCCCTTACAAATAATTAAGGGCTGACGTGTAATAGGAGGATATACAAATGGCAAGAGTTAAAGGCGCAATGATGACCCGCAAGCACAGAAACAAGGTTCTTGGTCTGGCAAAGGGTTACTGGGGCAACAAGTCCCGTCACTATAAGATGGCTAACGAGCAGCTGATGAAGTCTGGCCGCTACGCATACGTGGGCCGCAAGCAGAAGAAGAGAGACTTCCGCAAGCTGTGGATCACCCGTATCAGCGCAGGCTGCAAGATGAACGGCATGAACTACTCCACTTTCATGCACGGTCTGAAGCTGGCCGGTGTGGACATGAACCGCAAGATGCTATCCGAGACCGCCATCCACGACCCCGCCGCTTTCACCGCTCTCTGCGAGCTGGCGAAGGGCGCACTTTAATCTATAGTGATGATACCACACCCGCCGGCGGATTTCCGCCGGCGGGTGTCTACTGTTTATCAACGCCATAAGAATAATGCAGTCTCTTTAAGAACTATAGTCAAGATAAAGGGTTCCTTTTAGTATAAGGTCAGAACCTTTTTTCGGGGGTGAAGAATATGGTCGTTTATACGCCGTTTTGGGAAACTTTGAAACGGTCGGGCGAGTCTACCTATACATTGATTAAGAACCATCATATTTCAAGCTCCACCATCGACAAGCTGAGAAAAAACAAGCCGCTGAATACCACAACGATCAACGACCTGTGCCGCATATTGCATTGCCGGATAGAAGATGTGGCGGCTTATGTGCCGTCTGAAGAGGATCAGCCGTTGTAAAGTATGGATTTGCCGAAGAGAAAGAGAAACCGGCTTGAAAACTGGGATTACAGCAGCACCGGGGCATATTTTATCACCATATGTACCTTTGGAAGAGAAATAATATTGGGCCGGGCTGTAGGGGCGATTCACGAATCGCCCGCTCCCGGTGCTCCCGGTATAGAACTGACCTGCATTGGGAAAATTGTAGGGGATACTGCAGAAATGCTGCCGCAGAGGTTTCCGGAAATCAGACTTGAAAAATATGTGGTTATGCCTAACCATGTACATTTGCTGCTGATGATCGACCGTGACCCACGGGCGCATCGTGATGCGCCCCTACAAAGCGGTCGCTCCCTGATTTCCCAGACTATCGGGTATTTTAAAATGAATGCCAGCAAGAAGGCCCATGCCATTGAGCCGGGCTTAAAACTCTGGCAAAGGTCTTTCCACGATCATATTGTCCGGAATAACGAGGACTTCCGGCGCATTTGGGAATATATCGACACAAACCCTATCAAATGGCACGAGGATTGCTTTTTCCAACCGTAGCATCCTTTGCCGGCATATACCTATAACAGGGAAACAATATTGGGCCGGGCTGTAGGGGCGATTCACGAATCGCCCGCTCCCGGTATAGGGCTGCTGCATTTTTGCGGCAGCCCGTTCCAATTATTCGTTCTTGCCCTTTCCGGGCGGATGGTGTATCATGTTTCCCATGGAAAACACAAAGACAAAAAAACGGAATCTGAAGGCCCTGTACCGCCTGTGCCCGGCGGCCCACTGGACGGCGCTGGTCAGCGGACTGCTGGTCCTTCTGCACCTGGCCACCCGGGGAAACCGGCAGCTGATGGTCTGGCTGTCGGAAAATGTGGTGCGCCCGGTACACGGCTTTCTGGCCCGGCTCTGCTCCCATGTGGGTTTTTCCGTGGCGGAGCTTACGATCTGCCTGACCGTTACCGGTGCATTGGTTTACATAATTTTCACGGTTATACGCCTGATCCGCCGCCCGGAAAGGCTGAAACGCGTTTACGTCATGATGATGACCCTGCTTGCGCTTCTGCTGCTGGTCTACGCCGGATTCTGCCTTCTGTGGGGCGTCTACTACTATGGGGACGATTTTCAGGCCAAAAGCGGGCTGGAAGCGGGGGAGATCTCGGTGGAGCAGCTGACGGCGGTGACGGAATATTTCGCCGGTCTGGCCAACGAATATTCCAAACAGGTGACACGGGACGAGAACGGCCTGTATACGGCGGACCGGGCGGCGATCCTGGAGAAGTCTCCCCAGGTGTTCGACGCGGTGACGGAGGATTTTCCCTGCCTGGACGGCCCACGGGTGGAGGCCAAGCCCTTTGCCCTGTCCCGGATCATGAGCTATCTGGATTTCACCGGCTTTTTCTTCCCCTTTACGGCGGAGGCCAATGTGAATGTGGACTTTCCGCCCAGCCTGTTTGCCTCCACGGTGGCCCATGAGCTGTCCCATCAGCGGGGCGTGGCCAAGGAGCAGGAGGCCAATTTTGTGGCTGTGCTGGCGAGCCTTGCATATGGCGACGCGGATTACTGCTATTCCGCCGCGCTGCTGGCCTATACCCATCTGGGCAACGCCCTCTACAAGGCGGACAGAGAGGCCTGGCAGCAGGTCTACGGCAGTCTGAACCGCTATGTTCTGGCGGATTTTGCCTGCAACCGGGAATACTGGAAGCAGTTTGAAACGCCGGTGCAGACCGTCTCCAACACGGTGTACGAGGGCTTTCTGCAGAGCTACGATCAGAAATTGGGGCTGAAAAGCTACGGCGCCTGTGTGGATCTGCTGGTGAATTATTACTGTGAGGCAGCCCTGGCGGCGAAGTGAACCGAAGGGAAAAGAATTTTCTCAAAAGGGGAAAATAATTCTTGACAAACAGATAAATATGAGTATAATAATCCTTGCGTTTAGCGGGATTGTGTAAAGGTAGCACAGCGGACTCTGACTCCGTATGTGAGGGTTCGAATCCTTCTCCCGCTGCCAAATAAGTTGCCTGATTTGTCTACCAGATAAATCAGGCAATTTTCTTGCTTTTAGGGCAAAAACAGCCCAAAATACTGTAAAACCAGAGAAAACCGGCTTCGGAATGGCGATCACAGCCAGACCGAGGCCGGTTTTCTGCGTTTTCAGGCCAAAAATCCCGCGCACCTTTTACTTCAAATTAACTGAGCAAAGTACTCGGAAAAAGTTAGCGGTGGGTGGATTTGAACCACGTAACGCCTGAATGGTGGGAGAAAAATCGACAAAGTCAAATATCATCTGGGCAACAGACGCCTATACCGAGCTCGGCACAGCCTACCACCGGGACAAAGAAATCACCGTTGATCTCATCACCGGCCAGCATTCCGGTGTCATAAAGAACCGGGCCCTGAAAGCTTTAGAGCAGCAGTCAGAGCGGACACGGAAACACGCAGTGTTGCAACGACAGCACCGGCCATACCTGCCAGTTTATAGCCTACATAGGTGGCGCAGTTGATGGCAATCGGTCCCGGCGTAGATTCTGCGATGACCGTCACATTCATCATTTCATCGTGGGAGATCCATTTCTTTTTCTCCACACAGGTGTCCGTAATCACGCTGATCATGGAATAGCCGCCACCAAAGGTAAAACAGCCGACCTTTGCAAAACTCAGAAACAAATCCGTCAGAACCGAGCACCTATTACGCATCCTGCAGAGCCTCCAGTTTTTTCTCATCCAGAATAGTCACAGTGCCGCGGGATAGCTTGACCATATCCTCACTCTGGAAATAGCGAAGCATCCGGGTAATGACTTCCCTGTGAGATCCCAGATGATTGGCTATGGTCTCGTGGGTAATCTTCAGCTCATTGGTTTCTTCAATGGATGCTTCTTCCAGAAGGAATGCAGCGACACGCTTATCAAGGCTTTTCCACATGATCTGCTCAATCAGCCACATCACATCAGAAAACCGGGTGGCCATCAGCTCATTGGTGTAGTTTGCTACCGGAGCGGATTCTTCCATGATGGTCTTATAAATCTCCGCAGGAATGACCCAAAGCTCGGTGTCTTTCTCGGCCTCGATGGTCACTTCAAACTGAATGGAGCGCATCATGCACGACGCTGAAAACAGGCACATATCCATATCAAACAGGCGGTAAATCGTGATCTCCCGACCTTCCTCGGAAAGGATGTAGGCACGAAGCTGCCCGGATTTGACCAACAGCAGTCCGGTACAGTCCATACTGCCATTGTGGATAACCGTTCCCTTTTTTACCTGTCTGGTAATAAGTCCGCTCAAGATGCGATTTCTCTGTATTGTATTCAGTTTATCCCACACCGGAAAGAAAGATTCAAAGCTCATGGTATCCCCTCCTAATCAACTATAGCATACTGCTTTTTTTGGCATATGTCAATTATGTAATTGACATATGCCAAAAAACAATGCTATAATAGCCGCAAAGGTACTCCACAGTACTTGTAAGGAGGTGAACGCTGTGCCGAGACCGAGAAAATGCAGAAAAGTATGTCAGATGCCAACGACAAAAGAGTTCCGCCCGATCGGAGATGCTCCCTGCAAATCTGCTGTTATTTTGACGGTTGATGAATATGAGGCGATCCGTCTCATTGATAAGCAGGGCTTTTCTCAGGAGGAATGCAGCACCTATATGCAGGTGGCCAGAACCACCGTGCAGATGATTTATAACTCTGCAAGAAAGAAGCTGGCCGATGCATTGGTGGATGGTTTGTCACTGCGTATTGAGGGCGGCGACTATCAGCTCTGTGACGGAAGCGAAGAATTTTGCGGCTGCGGCGGATGTAGGCGGCACCGCTGGGGCTGTGTACAACAAAACATTATGGAGGATAGAAAAATGAGAATTGCAATTCCTTTGGATGAAAACAAACAGGATGTCTGTATCGTTCTGGCCCGTGCGCCGTATTTCCTGTTCCGAGAGGACGGCAAGGATGCGATCGTGGAAAATCCTGCTGCGCAAGCACATGAGGGCGCCGGAGTCCAGGTGGCACAGTTCCTTGTTGATAACGGTGTGAATGTACTGATCACGGTCCGCTGCGGACAAAACGCAGCAGATGTATTCAAGGCAGCAGGCATGAAAATTTATAAATCCGCAAACAAAGCCGCAGCGGATGATCTGACCGCTTTGGAGGATGGCAAGCTCAGCGAGTTGACCGAATTTCACGGCGGCTTCCATGGTGGAAGATGAAGATCGCCTGTTTAAGCGGCAAGGGCGGTGCGGGTAAAACACTGGTTGCGGTAAATCTGATTGCAACGGCCGCAGAGGGGACTTACATCGACTGTGATGTGGAGGAACCCAACGGGCGTCTCTTTTTGAAGCCGGAAAAGACGCAGACAGAAATCGTCAGTACGCTGCTGCCTGAGTTCGATGCAGAAAAATGTACCGGCTGCAAGCAGTGTGTGAAATTCTGCCGTTTCCATGCCCTGATGTATATTAAAGCAAAACCCATGGTATTCTCCGAGATCTGCCACAGCTGCGGCGGCTGTATGCTGGTGTGCCCAGAGCGTGCCATAACAGAGCAGCCGAAAGCGATTGGTACACTTGAAGTGGGAAAGCACGGAAACATCAAGGTCGTGACCGGAGTTTTGAACCCCGGCGAGGCGACCGGCGTTCCGGTGATCCGTGCGGTGCTCAGACAGGCGGATGGATTTACCGTTATCGACTGTCCGCCCGGCAGCGCCTGCTCCGTGATGGAGAGCGTTACGGATGCGGATTACTGTCTGTTGGTAGCAGAGCCTACTGCCTTTGGATTTCACAACTTCCAAATGGTTCACGAATTGGTGACGCTGCTGGGAAAAAAGTGCGGTGTGGTCATCAACAAACAGGACACACCCTATGAACCGCTGGAACGATTTTGCAAGGAAAAGGATCTGCCGATCCTTGCAAGGATTCCCTACGACCCACAGATTGCAGCGCTGTCAGCGGACGGGCAGATCGCGGCAGCAACAGACGAGAAGATGCGCTGCTTGTTCGAGGAGCTGCTTTGCAAGATCGGAGGTGCCGTATGAAACGACTTCTGATCCTCAGCGGCAAGGGCGGCACCGGCAAGACAACAACAGCGGCAGCCTTTATCCGTTTTTCCCAGACAAAGGCCATTGCGGACTGTGATGTGGATGCACCCAATCTGCATCTGGTGTATGAGCAGACGGTTGAGCCCGCCGTTTCTGATTTTTACGGGGGCGACAAGGCGGTGATCGACCCGGAAAAATGCATAAGCTGCGGTGTTTGTCAAAGCCATTGCCGGTTTGACGCCATTGAAAAAGCAGCCACCGGTTATGCCGTCAATGAATATGCCTGCGAGGGCTGCGGTGTCTGTGCCTATGTCTGTCCGCAGAAGGCAGTTGCGCTGCACACCGATGTGGCGGGCCGCAAGGAGCTGTATCTGTCGGGAGGCGTGTTCTCCACGGCAACTCTGAAAATGGGGCGCGGCAACTCCGGCAAGCTGGTCACGGATGTCAAAATGGCGATGCTGAAAAATGCTCCGGAAACACCCCTTGCCATTATTGACGGGTCTCCCGGCATCGGCTGTCCGGTGATTGCATCGGTCAGCGGCATGGATTTGGTGCTTGTTGTGGCCGAACCGAGCCTTTCCGGTGTCAGTGACCTGAAGCGTCTTTGTAAAACCGCCGAAACCTTCCAGGCAAAGCTGGCGGTCTGCGTCAACAAATGGGATGTCAGTGCCGAAAACACCAATGCAATCCGGGATTTCTGTCAATCAGAAAATATCCCCTTTGTCGGGAAGATCCCCTATGACAAAAGCGCATCTCAAGCCATCAATGCAGGACTGTCCCTTGCCGACATTGACTGTCCGGCACGGGATG
>JALFOM010000013.1 GCA_022782265.1 Clostridiales bacterium
AAGTTTGAAGATTAGACAGAAATAAATCCTCCGTATGATCTAAGCCATACGGAGGATCAACTGTTTTACGGACAACCGCATATCCCGGTGAACTTTTTTTGATGGAATTGAATTTTAACTCAGTTTGCCTCAATGATGGTGATGCGGCCCTGGCCGTAGGGATCGGCGTACTCCTCGCCCACGGTTCCGCCAAGCACGTCAACGATGTAGTTGATGAGCACCTGGTTGTCGATCATCACGCTGTCCTGCAGGAACACGTTGTCGGCAAACATGGAGTAGCCGTCGCCGCAGTCCTTCAGCTTGTAGTTGTGGCTGGCCAGGGTGTAGGTCTTTTCGGGGTCCAGCGGCTCGCCGCCGATGGTGACGTCCTTGACCCGGCGCTCGCCCTCGACCTCAACGAACATGCCGTTCTCGTCCAGCTTCACGGTGGATTCCACATTCAGGTCCACGGTGTAGGTCATGCCGGAGACCTGGAGGAAGCCGCCGCTCTCGGCGGGAAGCTTGGAGCAGCCCAGCTCCAGCGCGTCCAGAATCTCCTGTCCGGTGCACTCCACAACGCACATCTCGTTGCCGAAGGGGTGAACGGCAATGATCTGGCCGTAGGTGATGTCGCCTGCGGGGATGTCTGCGCGGACGCCGCCGCCGTTGACGATGGCCACATCAGCGCCGGACATGGCCCGGTACGCGTCGGCGCACAGGTCGCCCAGGTTGGTCTCGGACACGCGGACAATGCGCTCGCCGCTGGCGGGATCCTTGATGATCAGGTCCACATCGGTGCTGGCCACAACGGTGTTCACCAGCTCCTCAAACTCTTCCTGAATACCGCCGATAAATTCCTTCATGCCGTTGTCGCTGATGAGGGTGGTGCTCATGCTGCCGTCGTCCTTGATGGTCAGGCAGCCGATGTAGGCAAGCTTGGTCTCGGTGGAGCTGAGCAGGACCTCAGCGCCGTCCTTGTTCTTCACCTTCTCGCCCTGGATCATGGAGTGGGAGTGTCCGTCCAGCACGGCGTCGATGCCGGTGGTGTTCACAATGACCTCAGAGGAGGTCCAGGGGGAGCAGTCCTCCTCGATGCCCAGATGGGCCAGAGCGATGACGAACTGAGCGCCCTCTGCCCGGGCCGCGTCCACGGCGGACTGGACGGCGGCGTAGAGCTTCTCGCCGGTCTCGTCCTGCTGGAAGGAGTAGATGTAGTTGCCGTTGTCATCCTGGAAATACTTGGGGGTGGAGGTAGTGATGGTCTTGGGGGTGGAGATGCCCACGAAGGCGATCTTCACGCCGGCCACGTCCTTGATCACATAGGGGTCCAGAACGGTGTTGCCGTCGTTGTCCACAAAGTTTGCGGAGACATAGGGGAAGTTTGCCTGCTCGGTGAGGGCAAAGAACTGGTCCATGCCGTAGTCAAACTCGTGGTTGCCGGGGGTGGCCACGTCGTAGCCCACTTCGTTCATGATGTCGATGATGTACTCGCCGTTGGAGAGGGTGCCGATGGTGTCGCCCTGGACGGCGTCGCCGTTATCCACCAGGACAACGTGCTTGCCCTGGGCTTCCAGCGCGTTTTTCACGGTGGCCAGCCCGGTATAGCCCAGGTTGTCGTCCACGGCGCAGTGCACGTCGTTGGTGTAGAGAATAACGATGTCGTTATCCAGGCCCAGATAGGCGGTCTCTTCTGCGGGGGTGGGAGCCGGGGTCTCAGCGGGGGCTGCGGAGCCGCATCCGGCCAACAGCAGCATGAGAGCAAGGGTGAGCGCGAGAAGTTTCTTCTTCATTCTTCATCCTCCAAAAAAGTTTTGCCTTAAAGAATTTAAGGTCGACTTCAGTATAACAGTTCTGTCCCCACTTTTCAACAGGGACAGCTTTTTTCTTTCCGAACCAAAGGCTCCTGTTCCAGAGGAGGCTTGAACGCCGCGCACCGCAAAGGCGCCCGGGGGGCACACGGGCGATTCGTGAATCGCCCCTACGGCCGCGCCACAAAAGAGGGTCGTAGGGGCGCATCACGATGCGCCCGCAAAAAGCCGCCCCCCTCAGGGGGAGGCTTTGGGCCTCTTTTGCAGGAAAAAAGCACCCTTTTGGGTGCTTTTTCCTTATTTTCTGTTGCCGAACAGGCCCCGGATGATGGACTGGGAGCCCTCCCGCATGACGGAGCTGAGGGCGTTGGTTGCTGCCCGTTTGGCCATGGTGCCGGTGCTGACGGTTTTCCCGCCGATGATGGAGTTGACGATATTGCTGCTGACGGAGCGGGCCACGGAGGACGCGGCGTTGCTGGCCGCCCGCTGGAAGGTCTTTTTCCGGCGCTCGGCCTCCTTCTCCGCCTCCCGCTGGGCCGCGGCCTCCTCCTTCAGCCGCTGCTTCTCGGCGGCGGCAGCCTCTCTCTGGCGCTGCTTTTCGGCGGCAGCCTCCTCCTTCAGCCGCTGCCGTTCGGCCTGAGCCTCCTCCTTCTGCCGCTGCTTTTCCGCGGCGGCGGCCTCTGCCTCCTGCCGGCGGCGCAGCTCCAGCTCCTCGTTTGCCCGCACAAGGATCTCATAGGCCGACTCCCGGTCCACGTTTTCCCGGTATTTCAAATCGAACTCGTCGCTGACGATCAGGCTCTGCACGGCCCTTTCCTCCGCCGGGCCCATCAGGCTCTGGGGCGGCAGGATAAAGGCCCGCTCCGCCACGGAGGGCACGCCCTCCTCGTCAAGGAAGCTGACCAGGGCCTCGCCCACGCCCAGAGCCATCAGTACCTCCTCGGTGTCGAAGCCGGGATTTTTGCGGAAGGAGCGGGCGGCGGCCCGGACGGCCTTCTGCTCGTCGGGGGTATAGGCCCGCAGGGCGTGCTGCACCCGGTTGGAGAGCTGGGCCAGCACGTCGTTGGGGATGTCCGAAGGGCTCTGGCTGATGAAGTACACGCCCACGCCCTTGGAGC
Organism: Clostridiales bacterium; assembly: GCA_022782265.1. GTDB lineage: Bacteria > Bacillota > Clostridia > Oscillospirales > Oscillospiraceae > Limivicinus. Next base: position 2,906 of record JALFOM010000013.1, read on the forward strand.
GGATCAGCTTTACCACCTGGACAATTTTCTGCACCAGAGCCTTGGGGGCGCCGTCAAAGAGCAGATGGGCCTCGTCAAAGAAGAAGATCATTCTGGGCTTGTCCAGATCGCCCACCTCGGGCAGCTTCTCAAACAGCTCGGTCAGCATCCAGAGCAGGAAGGTGGAGTACACCGTGGGGCTCTGGATCAGCCGGTCGCTGCTGAGAATGTTGATGTAGCCCCGGCCGTCGATGTCGCTGCGCATCCAGTCCCGGATGTCCAGGGCCGGTTCCCCGAAGAAGAGCTCGCCGCCCTCCCCCTCGAAGGAGAGCAGGGCCCGCTGGATGGCCCCCACGCTGGCGGAGGACACATTGCCGTACATGGTGGTAAATTCCGCCCGGTTGTCTCCCACATATTGCAGCATGGCCCGCAGGTCCTTCAGGTCCAGAAGCAGCAGGCCGTGCTCGTCGGCCACCTTGAACACGATGTTCAGCACCCCGGCCTGGACCTCCGTCAGGTTTAAAAGCCGGGACAGCAGCACCGGCCCCATCTCGGAGATGGTCACCCGGACGGGGTGGCCTTTTTCGCCGAAAATGTCCCAGAAACGGGTGGGATAGGGCTTGTATTGGAAGTTTTCCATGCCGAAGCGTGCAATGCGGCTGCGCATATTCTCGCTGTCCGCGCCGGGACGGCACATGCCGGAAAGGTCGCCCTTCACGTCAGCCATAAATACGGGCACGCCCAAATCGGAGAAGGATTCGGCCATCACCTTCATGGTGATGGTCTTGCCGGTGCCCGTAGCGCCGGCGATCAGCCCATGGCGGTTGGCCATGGAGGGCAGAAGGTAAAGATTTTTGTCTGACTGCGCCAGCCATATTTTTCTGTCGTTCAGCATGGTGGTCCTCCCTTGTTCTCTTTTCTGGAAAGATCATATCACAGCTTTCCCCGGGGCACAATAAAAAAGTAAGAAATAAGCGTGAAAAGTGAAGAGGTTTTGCAGCCGCTCCCCTGTCATATCCCCGCTTGCCGTGTCGGGAAAAGTGTGCTATAATCATTCAAATAATTGAAATACATTTGGGGAGGCAGCGCTATGATCCTTTACTTTTCCGGCACCGGCAACAGCCGCTACGCCGCGTCCATTCTCGCGTCCCAGACCGGGGATGAATTGATCTGCATCAACGACATTCTCCGCGCCAGAATCCGAAAGGACCCGGCAGCCCGGTGGGATTTTCATTCCGACAGCCCCTTTGTGTTCGTCTGCCCCGTCTACTGCTGGCGTATGCCCCATGTGGTGGAGGATTTTCTCCGGGAGAGCCGCTTTTCCGGGGACATGCGGGCCTATTTTGTGCTGACCTGCGGCAAGAGCACCGGCCCCTCGGCCAAACACGCGGAGCTGCTCTGCGGTGAGCTGGGCTTTAGCTTCATGGGCCTTACCTCCGTCATCATGCCCGAAAATTACATTGCCCTGTTCGACTCCCCCAGCTATGACGAGGCCCTGGGCAAGATCCGCGCCGCCGTGTCCCCCTTGGAGAGCACCGGCAGACTCATTGCCCAGTGCAGGCCCATTGAGGACCCCAACGGCGGCTACACCCGTTCGCTGCACACGAAAATGAACGAGACCTTCTATAAGCTCCATATCACGGACAAGCCCTACCGGGTCAAGGACAGCTGCATCGGCTGCGGCCGGTGCGAGACCGTCTGTCCCCTGGTCAATATCCGCCTGCGGGAGGGCCGCCCGGTCTGGGGCGGCAACTGCACCCAGTGCATGGCCTGTATCAGCATCTGCCCGGAAAATGCCATCGAATACGGCACAAAATCCCGGGGAAAGCGCAGATACTATCTCCGTGCCGACGGCTCCCAGCTGAAAAGGGATTGATTAACAAACTGTTAAAGTTCCGTTTTCCGGGCAAAAGCACCGTTTTGTGTATTGAGCCCGGGGGCATTTTGTGATATCTTAAGAATATCTTAAGATTTTTAAAGCATCCCGCCGGTGGGATGCCCGTCGGGCGATTCGTGAATCGGCCGCAAAAAGGCGCCCCCTTAGGGGGAGGCTGAATAACTGCACACCATATTTTTCCCCAGGAAGAAAAACAGAAAGAGGGATATTTCCGTTGAAGCAAAGAGTCATTTCCGGCATCGTTCTGCTTGCCGTCACCTTCACCTGCATCGCCCTGTCCGAGGTGACAAGGGTTTTGTTCTTCGCCGCGGCGGGCATTCTCTGCGCCTATGAGCTGAGCCGCAATCTGGAGAAGCTGGAGGTGTACTGCTGTGCCTGGGTCATGTATGTGTACATCGCGGTTCAGGCCCTGCTGGCCCTGTTTCACGCCGGGCCCACGGCCTGCATCGCCGCAATGGCCGGGGCGGTCTATCTGGCCCTGTTCTCCGGCATTCTGCACCGGAAGGTCTCCGGCAACGGCGCCCTGTACACCCTGGCCGGTGTGTGCTATCCCTGCTTTCTCTTTGCTCTGCTGATGGTCATCAGCGTCAGCGATATCTGGCTGGAAACTCTGGCCCTGGCGGCCAGCGCCACCTGGATCTGCGACAGCTTCGCCCTTTTCGGCGGCATGCTCTTCGGCAAGCACAAGGTGGCCCCCCATGTGAGCCCCAATAAAACCATCGAGGGCTGCCTCTGCGGCGCCCTTTCCTCCATTCTGACCGGCGTTTTGATGTATTATATCTTCCGCAACGTCTCCGGCATCCCCTTCTGGGTCTGCGTCATCACCTGCTTTGTGTCCTCCACCCTGGGCCAGCTGGGCGATCTGGCGGAGTCTCTGGTCAAGCGCATGATCGGCGTGAAGGATTTTTCCAACCTGATCCCCGGCCACGGCGGCATGTTTGACCGGGCGGACAGCCTGCTTTTCTCCATTCCCACGGCCTATCTCTGCCTGCATGTGGCCCGGGCGGTGCTGGCCTGATACTGTAAAGGAGCGGTCATGGACAGCCTTGACAACCGTAAATTCAATTCCGGCCTGAAGCCGGCCATGCTCATCATTAACCCGGTCTCCGGCAAGAAGCTGGCCCTGCGCTGCATCCCCCAGATGATCCGCGCCCTGATGGACGGGGGCTATCTGGTGACCACGGTGGTCACCGCCAAGCGGGGCGATGCCACGGATTTTGCCGCCCTCTACGGCGGGCAGTATGATCTGATCTGCTGCACCGGCGGCGACGGCACCCTGAACGAGACCCTCACCGGCATTGCCAGAGCGGGCATCGACGTGCCCCTGGGCTATATCCCCTGCGGCAGCACCAACGACTTCGCCGCCTCCCACAAGCTCTCCACGGACATTCTCACCGCCGCGCAGAACATCGCCTCCGGCCGGGTGACGCGCTACGACATCGGCCAGTTTGGGGAGCAGTATTTCTCCTATGTGGCGGCCTTCGGGGCCTTCTCCTGGCTGTCCTACACCACGGACCAGAATCTGAAAAACATGCTGGGCCACACGGCCTACATTCTGGACGGCATAAAGGACCTGCCCAAGATCAAGCCCTATCAGGTAAAGCTCACCGCCGACGGCATTGTCCACGAGGACAGCTACATTTTCGGCGCCATCTGCAACTCCACCTCCATTGCCGGCACCATTGAGCTGCCGGAGAACGTGGTGGACACCTGCGACGGGGTGTTTGAGGTGCTGCTGGTCAAGAATCCCAGAACCATCGTGGAGCTGGATCAGATCGTCCGCGCCCTGCTGACGCAGGACTACACCTGCCCCTATGTGGAATTTTTCCAGGCCCGGGACATCTGCGTGGAAAATCCCCCTGGGATGAACTGGTCTCTGGACGGCGAGCGCGCCGACCGATGCGAAAAAGCCTTTGTAAAGCCCATCCCCGGATTTTTGCGTCTGCAGGGATGATATCCAATGAACCGGCGGCTTAAAAGCTCCGCCGGTTTTTTTGCGCCCGCAAAAAGGCGCCCCGGGTGGCTCACGGGCGATTCATGAATCGCCCCTACGGCCGCACCACAAAAAAGGGTCGTAGGGGCGCATCACGATGCGCCCGCCCGAAAAGGCCCCGCCCGGGAGCAATCAAAACCACCGGTTGAACCGGTGGTTTGAACAGGCCCTATAAGGGCCTAACTCTTGTGGTCGCCCCCTTAAGGGGGCACCGAATAGTCTGACAACCACAGTATTATCTCTGGCAGCCCCCTACTCGGGGGCTGTCATT
>JALFOM010000026.1 GCA_022782265.1 Clostridiales bacterium
CCGTCTCCGCTGACAGCTTCGCCACCGGCCTGCGTATGTGCGCCGAGGTGTTCCACAGCCTGAAGAAGGTTGTTCCCGCTACCGGCGTGGGCGATGAGGGCGGCTACGCTCCCAACCTGGACAGCGACGAGGATGCCCTGAAGGCTCTGGTCACTGCCATTGAGAAGGCCGGCTACAAGCCCGGTGTTGACTTCCGCATCGCCATTGACGCTGCTTCCTCCGAGTGGTATGAGGAGTCTGACGGCTGCTATCACCTGCCCAAGCGCGGCACCGTGATGACCAGCGAACAGATGGTGGACATGTGGGAGAGCTTTGTGGACAAGTACCCCATCATCTCCATTGAGGACGGCATGGGCGAGAACGACTGGGAGGGCTGGCAGCTGATGACCCGCCGCCTGGGCAGCCGGATCCAAATCGTGGGCGACGACCTGTTTGTCACCAACACCCAGCGCATCAAAAAGGGCATCGAGCTGAAGGCCGCAAACGCGGTTCTCATTAAGCTCAACCAGATCGGCACCCTGACCGAGACCCTGGACGCCATCCAGATGGCCCACAGGGCAGGCTGGACCGCCGTTGTGTCCCACCGCTCCGGCGAGACCGAGGACACCACCATTGCCGACATCTCCGTGGCCGTCAACGCCGGGCAGATCAAGACCGGCGCCCCCTCCCGCACCGACCGTGTGGCCAAGTACAACCAGCTTCTGCGCATCGAGGAGGAGCTTTTCGACGTGGCGGAATACCCCGGCATGGACGCCTTCTTCTCCATAAGGTAAGAATTTAAAAATTCGGTGTATATTCCCTCCGTTTGCAGGCAACAATAGGATTGCAAACCTATTTAAGCAAACGGAGGTTGTTTTATGAACAGCAGAGGCTCCGGCAAAAAGCTGGAGGGATTTTTTACAGGTAAGGGCTTCTACATAGTCCTTTTCCTGTGCGCCGCTGTCATCGGCGTTTCCGCCTGGATGATGGCTACAGGAAATGAGACTATGGAAAACGACCCGGTCAGGAACAACAGCGTAAATCTTGACGACAGGCGGGTGGAAACCGTCATCGTGCCCGCCCAGAGCGGCACGGCGGAGACCGGGGCCCTTGAGGCTGACGCCCCTGAGGTTAACACCGAGGGCCTGGCCGAAAATGCAGAGGTCCAGGACAGTGAAGCGGTGGCTGCCGTAGAAGAGCAGCCCGTCGTGGAGGCGGCGGCCCCCATCTATGTCTGGCCTGTGGCCGGACAGGTTGAGCGGGCACACAGTTCCGACACGCTTTCCTATGACCAGACCCTGCGCGACTGGCGCACCCATGAGGGCATTGACATTATCGCGGAGCTGGGCGCTCCCGTTGTGGCGGCCCATTCCGGTTCCGTTGAAAGCATCGTTCAGGATTCTCTGTACGGCACAGTTGTGACCGTTTCCCACGGCGACGGCACCAGGACCATCTACGCGAATCTGGCTGAGAATCCCCCTGTCAATGTGGGCGACTGGATCGACTGCGGCACGACCATCGGCTCTGTGGGCAGCACTGCCCTCTGTGAGATCAGTCAGACGTCCCATTTGCACTTTGCCATCACGGTAAACGGCACCGCGGCAGACCCTATGGATTATCTCCCCGTATAATTTTTCAAGAAAAGCAAAAAAATTGTTGACAACTGAGCTTTCGTCTGATAAAATTCCTATTGCTGTTTAGGTAGCACATGGCGGCATAGCTCAGTTGGCTAGAGCATGCGGTTCATACCCGCAGTGTCCCCGGTTCGAATCCAGGTGCCGCTACCAGAAAAGGGCGCAGCGTTTACACTGCGCCCTTTATACGGCCCGTTGGTCAAGTGGTTAAGACACCGCCCTTTCACGGCGGTAACATGGGTTCGAGTCCCGTACGGGTCACCAGAAAAGGCAGACGCTGAAGCGTCTGCCTTTTCTGGTGACCTGCGCCGCTTTGCGGCCCAAGTTTCCCTATGCTTGTTTTTCTTTATAAAGTGCGATATAATACAAAAAAAGTTGAAAGGCAATGGGTAATGAAGGAACTTACACCGCGCCAGAAAAAAAGTCTGGACATGAAAAAAAAGGTCTACGATATATTTTGCCGACTGTCGGTGGAGTACGAGGGAAATGTCACCGTGAAAGACGTCTGCCGGGAGGCGGGCATTTCTGTCGGTTCATTTTACAATTTCTTTGAAAGCAAGGAAGCTGTCACCGCAGCCGTGTACCAGTATCTTGACGAAGAAATGGCCGCCTATGAATACCCGGAGGACCCGGTAGAGCGGATCCTGTGCGCGATCGAGCGGGTCATGCGTCTATCCATGGCAAAGGGCATACATTTCCTCAAAATGGCAACGATCTACGAGGCAAGCCACACCCCCACTATCGCCCGCAATGACTACAATGGCCGGATCTTTCTGTCCACAACCTCCGATATCATTATTTCCGCCCTGCAGAACGGTGCGGAGAAGGGTGTGTTCACGTTTACACAGCCCCCTTGGTACTATTCAGACATGATCATCCTTATGTACCGCAGCCTGCTTTACTTCTGGACAGTCAATAACGGCCAGTTTGACTCCGTGACACCCCTGATTTCCTATACGAACTACATCCTTGATTCCATACGGACCGGGCGCAAATAACGCCAACGACAGCAAAAAGCACGCAGAGGAGAACATCCTCTGCGTGTTTTTTGCTGTGTTATCTGGTCAGGTAGTCAAGCATCTCTATTGCCATCTGGGCGTCGATGGCAGCTCCCAGGCTGAGTGACTCGTCCCCCACGCAGAATTTTTCATTGTGCCCGGGGCCGTTGCCCTCGGTGCCGAGGAATACATAGGCAGCAGGGGCAAAGCGGGAGAAAGCACCAAAATCATCTCCGGCGTTCATGGGCGCTATGGTCTTCATCTGTGTGTCCGTATCCAGGAAATTCCCGGCAGCTTTGCGGAGCAGGGAGATGACGGTGCCGTTATTGCTGACCACATCGCAGATCACTTTGAAGTCCAGGGTGGCGCTGGCCCCATAAGCGGCAGCAACGCCGCTGCACACTTTCTCCATCTCCTCTTTCAGTTTTGCTCCTGTCTCCCGGCTGAGGAAGCGGCATGTGCCGGTGATGGTGGCGTGGTCGGAAATAATATTGGCCGCCGTCCCGGAATGAAAAGTGCATACGCTCAGCACGCAGGTCTCAAAGGGGCTGACGCGGCGGCTGATGATGCTCTGCAGGTTGTTTACGATCTGTGTTCCGGCAAGGGTGGCGTCGATGCTGCACTCCGGCGTTGCGCCGTGGGCACTTTTGCCGCTGACCTCTATGGTGAAGACCACAGCGGCTGCCATGGCGCCGCCCGGGCAGTAGTTTATGGTCCCGGCAGGTTCAAGCGGGGACACATGCTGGCCGAAAAACATATCCACGCCGTCGGCCGCCCCCTGCTTGATAATGTGCTCGGCTCCGCCGCCGCCCTCTTCGGCAGGCTGGAATATGCAGCGGACAGCACCATTGAGCCTGTCCCGGTTGGCCGTCAGCAGTTTGACCGCGCCCATGAGCATAGCGGTATGGGCGTCATGCCCGCAGGCGTGCATCACATTTTCCGTCTGCGACTGGTAGGGAAGTCCGGTGGTCTCCTGAATAGGCAGCGCGTCCATATCCGCACGCAGAGCCACCCGCTTTCCCGTGGGCTTGCCCTCTATCTCCACCATCAGGCCGGTGGGCTCAAAGCGGGTATAGGACAGTCCCAGCCGCTCAAGTTCCTCTTCGATTTTCCTTGTGGTGCGAAACTCCTGGTAGCCCAGCTCCGGGTGCATGTGAATATCATGGCGGAAGTCAATAATGAACTGTTCAATGGCTTTCGCCTGTTCAAGCATATTCTGCATTTTTCTATCCTTTCAATGTATTTGCCCACAGTCTCAGGCAAAGAGCGCAGCAAGGAAGGGGGCGATGATGTTTGCCAGCGCGACGGATACAAAGGTGACGCTGGTAAAGCCGCCTACCAGCATTTTAGGCATCATGTGGCTGCTGATGACCTGGCGTTTGGTCTCGTCGGAAACGGCAGTCTCGATAGCCTCGCGGGTGAGGGCAACGTTGACGGGGAAACCATGGTAGCAGGTGAAGCTGATGCCCATGCACATGTCAAAGGTGAACTCACCCTTGAGCACCTTGCTGCACACCCAGGAAGTGAGGCCCATACCGATGGTGACAATGATGCAGATGCCCAGAATCTTCAGGAAGTACACGATAAACACGGAAGGGGTGACAGCGGAGAACAGGGAGAACAGATAGGCCAGCATAAAGGTGAAGCAGAAGCCGTCCGCCTTGGCCTTTGCCAGAATGTTGGGCTCCAAAAAGCCGCAGAGAGAGCCGAAGAAGCCGAGAATGAGGGCAAAGATCAAGCCGGACACGGCACCCTTGCAGAGCACGTTCAGATAGTAGGACAAAAGGGCGATGATCCCCAGCTTGAAAAGCAGAACGGCAGAGGAGTTGAACTGCTGGAACCATACGAAGGGCTTCCAGCCGCGCTGCTTCTCTTCCACAGCCTCCAGCATGCTGAGCTTGCCCTCGTCATACAGGCCTTCAAGCCTGCGGGCCTCACGGCGCAGCACAATGCCGGTGAGCGGATAGCCTACGAGGACCTGCACAGAACCGGCAATAAGGGCCATCACAACGATGGGCGTGTCTCCGCCAATGTTCGCGGCAACCTCCTGAATGACCATCAGCGCGCCTGCGCCGCCGGCAAAACCGGAGATAGTGGAGTACACCAGCAGCTTACCAAACAGCAGAATACCCAGGGTCAGTCCCAGGGCGCAGATGCCGGCCACAGCCATGACGGCGACAAGTATGGTCTTCCACTGCCGCTTCATTTCCGCGACCGGAATGCTGGTTGCCATATTGGCAATCAGAAAGTAGGAACAGATGTTGTATACCCCGGAGGATATACCGCTTGTGGTAATCAGATCGGTGGGCAGTATGGTCCAGTAGCCTACAATAAAGCAAAGAACTACCACCAGCGCCGAGGGGAACTTACCTTTGGTAATCTTGGAGACGATATCTCCCAATGCGACAACAGCCAGAATGATGGCAAGCCCTTCCCATTGACTCATTTTCTTTTCCTCCAAATGTGTATTTTTTAGAATTATTTCTAAAATTAGTTCTATAATATATTCCATCTCTTGGTTTGTCAACGAAAAAGCAAAAAAATTTTGAACAAATTTTGAGAGAATCAAGGGGAAACATTCGTTCTGGGCTTAAACCGCAAATTTCTCTTGTCATAACAGCAAATTTGCGGTATAGTAATTAGACATCTATGTGATACAAAACGGGAGTTTATCCGATGAAAGATGTAGTGATCAACATACACAGCATCCATGCCTATGACGTGGCGGACGAAGAGGACAGCATGGATTTCACCACCGACGGGGTGTACAGCTATGAAGACGGCATCTGCCGCCTGAGCTACATGGAGAGCGACGTCACCGGCATGCCCGGGACCCGGACTGTTGTTGTGGTGTCCCCGGAGGGCATTGTGGTGGACAGAAAGGGTGCGCTCACCAGCCGCATGGAGTTTAGGGAGGGGATGAGAAATTCCTTTCTCTATAACACTCCCTACGGCACGGCCACCATGGGCGTGGACACCCGCCGGATCAGCCACAGCTTCAACGAGCACGGCGGCAGCGCGGAGATTGACTATGTGGTGGATATGGAGCACACGGTTGCCGTCAGGAATAAATTCAGGATCAATGTAAAGGAACAGACAGGAGTACAGACAAATGGCTAACATGATTCAGGGCGCCAAGGACAGGATCAGCGAAATACTCACCGCCGCCTACAACAAGGCGGTGGAAAAGGGCGAGCTGCCCGCCGGAGCGGCGCTTTCCGGCAGCGTTGAGATCCCCAAGGACACCGCCAACGGCGATTACGCCGCAAACCACGCCATGACCGGGGCCAAGGCCCTGCACATGGCCCCCCGGAAGATCGCGGAGGCGTTGGTGGCCAACATGGAGCTGGAGGGCAGCTGGTTTTCCTCTGTGGAGGTGGCAGGCCCCGGCTTTATCAATTTCCGCCTTGCGGAGAGCTGGTATTCCGACGTGCTGAGAAATATCGCGGCTGAGGGCGCGGACTACGGCCGGGTGGACGTGGGCCACGGCCAGCGGCTGATGGTGGAGTTTGTCTCCGCCAACCCCACCGGCCCCATGCACATGGGCAATGCCAGAGGCGGCGTTCTGGGTGACGCGCTGGCCAGCGTGCTGGACAGGGCCGGATATCAGGTCTGGCGTGAGTTCTATGTGAACGACGCCGGCAATCAGATCGAGAAATTTGCCTCCTCCATCGACGCCCGCTATCAGCAGCTGATCCTGGGCGAGGACCAGGTGGAATTTCCCGAGGACGGCTACCACGGCGACGATATCAGGGACCTGGCAAAGGCTTTCTACGACGCTTACGGCGAGAAGTACATGCAGGAGGACGTGAAGACCCGCCACGAGGCCATGGCCCGCTTCGGTCTGGACCGGAACATCCCCAAAATGCAGTCCGACCTGCGCCGCTACGGCATTGAGTACGACCAGTGGTTCTTCGAGTCGGAGCTCCACGAGAGCGGCTATGTGGCGCAGTCCGTGCAGCTGCTCACTGACCGGGGCTATACCTATGAGAAGGACGGGGCCCTTTGGCTCAAAACCTCCCAAATCATCACCGAGCATATGCTGAAAAACGGCAAAAAGCAGGCGGATATCGACAAGTTAGAGCTGAAAGACGACGTTCTGCGCCGGGCCAACGGCTTCTACACCTACTTTGCCGCCGATATTGCCTACCACCGCAACAAGTTTGAAAAGCGGGGCTTTGACCGGGTAATCAATGTCTGGGGCGCTGACCACCACGGCCATGTGGCCCGGCTCAAGGGCGCTATGGACGCCATCGGCCTGGACGGGGACAAGCTGGACATCGTGCTGATGCAGCTGGTCAAGCTCACCCGCAACGGCGAGATCGTGCGCATGTCCAAGCGCACCGGCAAGGCCATCTCCCTTACCGACCTGCTGGACGAGATCCCGGTGGACGCCGCCCGCTACTTCTTCAATTCCCGGCCGGAATCCCCGGTGGAGTTCGACCTGGAGCTGGCCGTCCGTCAGGACAGCGAAAACCCGGTGTACTATGTGCAGTACGCCCACGCCCGCATCTGCTCCATGCTCACGGCCCTGGCCCAGGACGGACATACGGTTCCGGCGGCGGAGGCTGTTGACTTCTCCCTGCTCGCCGCGCCGGAGGAGCTGGATCTGATTAAGCAGCTGGCCGCTCTGCCCGAGGAGATCCGGCTTGCTGCACGGGACTATGACCCCAGCCGCATCAACCGCTATGTCACCGAGCTTGCCGCCCGCTTCCACCGCTTCTACACCGCCTGCCGCATCAAGGGCGCGCCGGAGGGTGTGCTGGAGGCCAGGCTCTTCCTGGCCGACACCGTGCGCCGGGTCATCGCCCTGTCCCTGGACATTATCGGTGTCTCCGCACCAAACAAAATGTAAAATATATAAAGACACCGCAGGGAAGAGCTTCATGCTCTCCCCTGCGGTGTCTTTTCAATAAAAAGCATCATTCCTCGTCCTTGGGATAGCGCTGGGGGATCAGGCGGGCGCGCATCAGGGCATACACAATGCTGGGCAGCAGAGCCAGCTGAATGACAATGCCGGGCAGTGCGGTGACAAAGGAGCCTGCCACCCAGGAGGCCATGGAGTAGCTGCCGGCAGAGAAGATGAGCGCTTTGGCTATGCCGGAGACCACACGGCCCAGCAGCATGGCGGCGGCAAGGCTGATGTACAGGTCGGCATAGAGATGCTTTGTGCGCACAAGCTGCATGAGCAGTCCCGCCGCAAGGCCGTAGACACCGCATTCCACCATCATTCCGGGGAGAACGGCGGCGGGAGGCATACCGGTGAGCAGCGCGGAAAGGGCCGGGCCTGCCAGACCGCAGAGCAGCCCGTAGGACCAGCCGCAGATCAATCCGCAGAGCAGCACAGGGATGTGCATGGGCAGATAGATGGCCCCGGCATTGGGTACGGCGTGGAAGGCCTGGGGCAGCACCACACAGAGGGCAATGCAGACGGCAGTGATAATGGATTTTTTTACAGCGGACATCTTTTGCATGTTTCATTTCTCCTTTACAGGTATAAAATCTGAACCGCCCACAGCAGGCAGCAGCATACAAGTGCGGCGGCGTCCCGCCATGTGCCAGAGAGCCTGCGGCCCGGCCGGGAAGGTGCATCGGTGCGGTAGCCTCGGGCCTCCATAGCCAGGGCCAATTCGTCCGCCCGCTTGAAGGCGGCCAGGAAGATGGGCACGACCAGGGGGGCCGCCGCCCCCGCCTTGTCCAGCAGCCGGGGACTGTCGAATTTGGCGCCCCGGGCGGTCTGGGCCTTGCGGATCATGTCCGTCTCTTCAAAGAGGGTGGGGACAAACTGAATGGCCACGGACAAGATCATAGCCACCTGTCCAACCGGGATTTTGAGCAGCCCCAGCGGGGAGAGCAGCAGCTCTATTGCCCTGGTCAGCTCCATTGGGGCGGTGGTGAGGGTGAGGAGATTGCTGAAAACCAGAATAAACAGCACTCTCAGCACCACGTTCAGCCCCTGCATCAGCCCGGCGGGGGAGGGCGTAAAAATCCAAAGGGAGAACCAGGCCCCCTCAGGGTTGAAAAAGCAGGTGTTCATCAGCAGAATAATAAGGAAAAACCACCTGAGCCGCCAGGCAGAGCCGAGAGCAGAGCGCAAAGGCACGCGGGACAGTAAAAGCAGCCCGGCAGTGAACAAAAGCAGAAGCGCGTAGCCCGACAGGCTGCCGGTAGCTACGACGGCGCAGAGCAGGACAATGAGGCACAGCAGCTTTGCAAAGGCGCAGAGCCGGTGGAGAAAAGAGCTGCCGGGCTGGTACACACCCGTGGGGACAGCGTTCATTTTCCCTCACCTCCCCGGGCGGACAGGACGGCAGACAAAAGCTCCGCGTATTTTACGGTACCCTCAGGGATGTCCATGCCGCGCTCACGCAGCAGCTCCGCGGCAAGACGGGACTGTCCGCAGCATATACCGCAGCTTTTCAGCGCGAAAATGTCGGAAAAGACTTCCTTCACGCTGCCGTCCAGGAAAACCCGGCCCTCCTTCAGCGTCACAATGCGCCGGGCATGCTCGGAAAGGGCGTCGGCGTTGTGGGAGACCATGAGGATAGTGACGCCCTTGGCGTTCAGGCCCTCCAGCATGTCTAAAAAAGCGTCCCGCCCCAGAGGGTCAAGCCCGGCAACAGGCTCGTCCAGAATAAGAATACCGGGATCGGAGGCCAGAACGCCGGCAATAGCGATGCGCCGCTTCTCCCCGCCGGAAAAGCCCAGGGGGGACTTGTCCCGCACCTTGTCATAATCCAGGCCCACGGTCTTGAGGGCGCGGCGCACGGCCTCCCTTGTCTCCTCCGGGCCGTAGCCCAGGCGGCGCAGGGCAAAGCCCACGTCCTTTTCCACCGTGCGCTCGAAGAGCTGATATTCCGGGTACTGAAACACCAGGCCAACCCGGCGGCGGAGCTTTATCCGGTCATAGCTTTTTTGGTGTATATCCTCCCCATCCAGCAGTACCCGGCCGGAAGAGGGTGTCAGCAATCCGGCCATCAGCTGGATCAGCGTGGACTTGCCGCTGCCGGTGGAGCCCATAATGCCCACAAATTCCCCGTCATCCACAGTCAGGGACAGTCCGTCAATGGCCCTGCACTGAAAGGCCGTGCCCGGGGCATAGGTATAGGAAACAGATTCAAGGCTTATCGGCATAATTCCTCCACCAGCTCCTCCACCGTCAGCGGGCAGCGGGCGAGAACGATTCCCGCGGCCTTCAGGTCGTGATAGGCTCTCACCGGCATGGGCGGGGTCAGTCCCGCCTGCCGGAGCTGCTCCGGGTCTGTCAGGATCTCCCGGGGCTTGCCCTGGGCCAGTATGCGCCCGTCGTGGATCAGCAGCACCCGGTCGGAATAGACGGCCTCTTCTATGTAATGGGAGATCATCAGAATGGTATGCCCCTGCCGGTGGAGCCGGTTTATGGTCTCCAGCACCTCCCGGCGGCCCTCCGGGTCCAGCATGGAGGTGGCCTCGTCAAAAATAAGAATGTCCGGATCCAGCGCCAGGACCCCGGCAATGGCGATACGCTGCTTCTGCCCGCCGGACAGGAGCTGGGGCGAGCGCTTTTCATAACCGCCCATACCCACGCTCTCCAGCGCGCGGCGCACTTTCTCCGGGATATCCTTTTCCGGCGTGCCGAAATTTCTCAGTCCAAAGGCGATATCCTCCTCCACCAGAGAGGAGACAAACTGATTGTCCGGGTTCTGAAACACCATGCCGCAGGCGCGGCGGATCTTCCACAGGTTGGCGCTCCCCTTCGCGTCCAGCCCGGCTACGGTCAGTTCACCGCTCTGCACCGGGAGCAGCGCGTTCAGATGACGGGCAAGAGTGGTCTTGCCGCAGCCGTTATGGCCCAGCAGAGCCACCAGCTCCCCCTGCTTTATCGTAAAGGAGACGCCGTCAAGAGAGCGGCGCTTACTGCCTGCAAAGGCATAGGAATGGACAAGTTTTTCCGCGCATACCGCATCCATGGCAGCCGCTCCTTTCAGGAAATTGAATATATATTTTATAATATTTTTTCACATTTCACAAGCCCCCTGGAGGGATGAACAAAGAAATGTAAGTTCCCCGCAAAATGTTTTCAGAATTTTAAGCATTACTTGACAAGGCCCCTGCCGAGCGTTTACAATTGGATAAAACAATCAGCAGAGGTACATACCATGACAGGAGAAACAAGTTTTTGGAATATTGAAGTCTGGCGCTTTGTGATCATCCTGGCGCTGCTCTTCGGCGGAATGCTGCTGGCCAATCTGCTCCGGCGGTTGATCCCCTTTCTGCGCAAATCCCTGATCCCCAGCTCCGTTTTAGGCGGCTTTCTGGTGCTGCTGGCGGACGCGCTGTATAAGGCCGTATTCGGCCATTCCATGTTCCAGGTGTCCACCCTGGAGGCGCTGACCTTCCACGGCCTGGGCCTGGGCTTTGTGGCCATGGCCCTGCGGCACACGGACAAGATCAAGGGCAAGCAGGCCCGTCGGGACGTGTTCAACACCAGCACTGTGGTGGTAGGCTCCTATCTGATTCAGGCCATTGTGGGCCTTTTGATCACCATTACCCTCTTCTACCTGATCGGCAGCTATGCCGCCGCCGGCGTGCTTTTGCCCATGGGCTACGGGCAGGGCCCCGGCCAGGCCTACAACTGGGGCAGCATCTTCCAGGGCTATACCGAATACCCCGCCTTTGAAAACGGCACCAGCTTCGGCCTTACTGTTGCGGCCATGGGCTTTATCTCCTCCAGCGTGGGCGGCGTGTACTACCTGAACAAGCTGCGCCGGGCCGGCGACCCCCGTGCCCAGGTGGCCAACGCCGAGGAGATCGAGGATCTGTCCGCCGACATGGTCAGCGGCCGGGGCGAGATCCCCATGTCCGAGTCCATGGACAAGCTGACGGTGCAGATGGGTCTGGTGTTTCTGGTCTACCTGGTCTCCTTCGGGGCCATGTGGGCCGTGACCCTGCTGCTGGACAAGCTGGGCGGCTTTGCGGTGAACACGGTGAAACCCCTGCTCTGGGGCTTTAACTTCCTGGTGGGCACGGGCTTTGCCATCCTGCTCAAAACCGCCATGGGCCATTTCAAAAAGACCGGCCTGATGCAGAGGGACTATATCAACAACTTCATGCTCAACCGCATCAGCGGCTTGATGTTCGATATCATGGTGGCGGCCTCCATTGCGGCCATCGACCTGTCGGCCTTTGCCCACAAGGAGTTCTGGCTGCCCCTGCTGCTGATCTGTGTGGCCGGCGCGCTGATCACCTACGCCTACAACTTCTGGATCTGCCGGAAGCTCTTCCCCGGCTACGCGGACGAGGCCTTCCTCTCCCTGTACGGCCAGCTCACCGGCACGGCCAGCACGGGCATCATCCTCCTGCGGGAGATCGACCCCATGTTCAACACCCCCGCCTCCCATAACCTGATCTATCAGAACCTGTGGGCCATTCTGCTGGGCGCGCCCATGCTGCTGCTGATGGGCTTTGTGGCAAGGAGCATGACCTGGACCTGGATCGTGCTGGGCATTCTGGTGCTGCTTCTTGGCTTTATCCTGGTATTACAGTTTAGAAGCAGTATTTTCAAAAAGAAGAAAACCGAAAAGGTATGAAAATATCCCCCGTTTCCGATGAAACGGGGGATATAATTTATCATTTCCTTATTTGCTCTGATACTGTCCGGGGACCTCCAGAACCACGTCGCTGAGGGGGAAGCTGGAGCAGGGGTGGATGTAGCCAAAATCCTTATCCGCCTCTCTGCGCCCGTCGGTGACGGCGGGAACAAACACATCGCCGGACAAAAGCCGTGATCGGCACCAGCCGCACTCGCCGCTGCGGCAGCGGGAGGGAGCGGCGATGCCCGCGCGCTCAATGGCGATGAGCAGGGGCTCATCCGCGCTGACCGGGATCTCATACTCCTTGTCGTGGATAATGACCTTTGCCTTGAAGCGCTTGCCCTTTACCGCCTCAGGATAGCCGGGCTGGTTCCAGGGATCCTTGATGGCGCCGAAGAGCTCACGGCGCACATGCTTGCGGTCATAGCCCAGCCTGGCGATCTCTCCGTCCAGGAAATTGTACATGGCCTGGGGACCACACATGAACAGGCTGACCTTCTGGCCGGCTGCGTATTTTTCAATCAGCTCCGCCGTGATAAAGCCGTGCTCAAAGCCGGGCTTTTCCTCGTCGGAGAGCACATGCACCACATGGATCTTATCGCAGGCGGCAGCCAGCTCGTCAAGCTCCTTCCGGTATACGATGGCCTCCTCGGTGCGGGAGCCGAACAGGATGGTCAGGTCAAAATCCTCATAGCCGTCCCGGATGGCGTAGGCCATGCCCACAAAGGGGGTGATGCCGGAGCCGCCGGCCAGAGCCAGGACCTTCTTTTCGTCCCGGATGGGCTCATAGTACAGATGGCCCTGAGGGCCGGAAATGGCGATCTCATCGCCCACCTGCCACTGATCCTGAATAAAGGGGCTGACGAAGCCGTCCTCCTCCACCCGCTTTACGGTGATGTTGTAGATGCCCTTCTCCGCCCAGGCGGGAGAGCCGCAGAGGGAATAGGAGCGGGTGGTTCTGGTCTTGCCGATGTCAACGGAGAGGCTGATGTACTGGCCTGCCCGGAAGGGAGCCAGGGCCTTGCCGTCCACGCTCTCCAGCACCACCGTCACCGCGTCCGGGCCGTTCCGGCGCTTCTCCTTTATGCGCACCAGCTGCCGTTCGGGGTGGATAAATTTGGCCTTTTCGTTGGTCGCAAGGGTCTTGGGCAGGGGCTTTGCCTCACTTTTTTCGATGGCTTTGCGCCGCACGTCGGCAAGCTTTTTGAATTTCAGCATATCCAGGGGCCCGATCAGCCCCACTTTGACTTTAAGCGCCATATCAGCAGCCCTCCTCTTTCATCTGGGCAAGGGTCAGCTTGCCCATCATGTCTCCGCTGAAAATGGCGGAGTTGAAGCCGTCGCCGCGGATGCTGGCCGCACCGCAGAAGCGCAGGCCCTTGATGGGATACTCCTCCCGCATCATCATCATTCTGGGCATCATGTTGTCCCAGTCTCTCAGCTCATAGCCGTAGGCCGCGCCCTGAGGCACCGAGGCGTAGCGGCAGAAGGTCCAGGGGGTAGCCACCTCAAATTCCTCAATGTAGGGGCGGATGATGATGCCGGTCTTCTCCTCAAACCAGTCGATCATGTCGCTGGCCACCTTGTTTTTGGTCTTCACATAGTCCTTGGGGTCAATCTCGCTCCAGCAGTCCTCCATATAGGTGGTGGTCAGGGAGACAATGCAGGTCCCCTCGGGGCTTGCCTTGGGGTTGACCACGTTGTAGCACAGGGCGATATTGTATTTGTTGGTCTCAATGCGCTTCAGGCTCTCATACTCTTTGACAGAGTCCGCGGACTGGGGCAAAAAGTAGCTGTAATCCTTCAGGCCCAGCTCCTCCGCGCTTCTGTTCAGGCCCATGTAGACCACGAACATGCGGGCGGAATAGCGTCTGGCGGCGGCCAGCTTCCGCTCCCTGTCGGGGACGATGCTCTGGGGCACCAGGTTGGCGTAGGCCATGGTGGGGTTGGCGTTGCAGATGATGTAACGGGTGTCCACCGTGCCGGAGGTGGTGCGCAGGCCGTTCACATGCTCCTCTTCATCAAAGAGAATCTCCTCGGCCCGGCAGTTGAACCAGGCGGTGCCGCCCATGGCCCGGAAGCGCTCCAGCAGTCCGGTGGTCAGCTGGTTGCTGGTCTTTTCCGGGATCCAGGCCCCGTGGTTGACATACAGGCACACCATGTTTACATACTGCATGAAGGACAGATGGTCCGCATCCACGCCCAGATAGCCCCAGTAGGTGTTTATAATGTCCTGGGCCTTATCGGGCATTTTCAGGGCTTTCAGGACCCGGTTCACCGGATAGGCGGCGGTGCGCAGGAAGTTGGGGTACTTCTCCTGCATCAGCTTGGAATCCGGGTGTCCGCCGGAGGCGGTCATGTACTTGCCGGCGGCCAGAGTCTCGGTGCCCAGGTCAAAGAATTTCTCCACAGACTCACGGCAGCCGGGCACATATTCCTCCATTTTGTTGATGAAGTTTTCCCGGCCGCAGGGCAGGGTGGCGTCGATGGGACTGCCGTCCCTGGCGGTGGTGATCACGCGGAAGTTGTCCGGCACCATGTACCAGTTGATGTCCAGCCCGAACTCGTCCACGATGGTCTGGCGGCATCCGCCGGGGTTTTCCGCGCTGCCGAACTCGCACAGCTCGTGCAGCGCTGTTTCAAATTCAAAGCGGCCCCTCCTGAAGCTGGAGGCCACGCCGCCCGGGAGATTGTGCTGCTCGATGAGCAGCGTTTTTTTACCGGCCTTGGCCAGCCTGCACGCGGCTGCCAGTCCGCCGTTGCCCGCGCCGATCACAACGGCATCAAATTTAGGCATAAGCTATTCCTCCTGTCGTCATTATTCTGTTATGTGGCATTACCACAGTATTCTATGCTTAAATTTTAGCTTTATTGTCATCATAATGTCAAGCAGAGCCGGATTTTGCGGCATAATTTCGGCAGAATACGCAAGTTAAGGACTTGACAATTCAGCAAATAAACGGTAAAATACTGTCTGTGGTTATTGGTATTACCAGAAGCATTGGAGGGAGCGGGGCTATGGGCTTCAACAAGATCAGCGCGCTGTCGCTGACCGATCTTTTTGTCCAGCAGATAGAAAATATGATTCTCTCCGGAGAGCTTGCCGTGGGGGAGCAGCTTCCCCCGGCCCGGGAGCTGTCCATCAAGATGGGGGTTTCCCGGCCGGTGATCTCCGCCGGGCTTGTGGAGCTGGAGAAGCTGGGCTTTGTGGAGATACGGCCCCGGCAGGGCGTGTACGTCTGCGATTACCGGCGCAAAGGGACCATGGAGACCCTTGTGGCCATCATGCGCTACAACGGCGGCGCCCTGCGCCAGAATGAGGTGCGCTCCCTGCTGGAGACCCGGGAAGCCATGGAGTCGCTGTGCATGAAGCTGGTGTGTGAGCGGGTGAACACCGGGGAGCTGGAGCAGCTCTCGCCCATTCTGGACAGCATCCGGGACGCAAAGTCCCCGGAGGAGGCAGCGGAGCAGGTCTTTTGCTTCCACCACGAGCTGGCCGTGCTGTCGGGGAATGTGCTCATGCCCCTGCTGTACTACTCCTTCCACCCCCAGAGCGTGTATCTCTGGTCCTTGTACTGCAAGCGCAGCGGCATACAGAAGCTTTACCAGATCAAGCTCCGGCTGTATTCCGCCCTGCTCAACCGGGACGTGGATTCCGCCCTGGAGCAGACCCGCTCCATCATGCAAAACGCCATCAAGGATCTGTCCTTCTACGGGGCATGAACCGCGCAGCAGCGAAAAAATGTGAGCAGGGCAGCCGGATAGTCTCCCCCTGTTGGGGGAAGCAGAACGGGCGATTCGTGAATCGCCCCTACGGACGCACCCCAAAGCAGGGTCGTAGGGGCGCATCACGATGCGCCCGCAAAAAGGTTTCCCCCATCAGGGGGAAGCTCATTTCTGATGGTCAAACAGGGCCGTCAGGATGAAAAAGCCGCGGGCAATCGCCCGCGGCTTTTTCGTCTCTATCTCTGTCAAAGCGCTCTGATGATTTTATCCGCCACGGCAAGGCACAGCGCGGCGCTGCGCTGGAGCTCGGCCTTGAATTCCTCCGCGCCGCCCTCGATGCCGTCGGACACGGTTTTAATGAGCAGGCAGGGCACGCCGCTGCGGTTACAGGTGAGCACCACGGCCGCCGACTCCATGTCGCAGATCTCCGCGCCGTACAGGGCGTGCAGCTCCCGCTTTCTGTCTGGGCTTCCCACAAACTTGTCCGCCGAGGCGCAGATGACCTTTTTCAGCCGGGGCTCAATGCCCACCGCCTGGTCCGCCAGCGCCGCCGTGGCAGGGATGTACACCGTGGGATAGTCCAGATACCGGGCCGTCTCCGCCCAGCCGGCCTCGGAGGTGTCAAAATCGTAGTGAACCACGCTCTCCACAACGCAGGTGCGCGCCTTTGCCATCTCATCGGTCAGGCCGCCCACCACGCCAAAATTCAAAATCAGGTCCGCGTGAAAGACGCTGATGAGCAGCTGGGTGGCCGCGGCGGCGGCGATCTCCCCCGCGCCGGAGTTCACCGCGTAAATGGTGTAATCCGCCCCGGTGTAGGTATAGATGTCAAAGCCGGCCTCCCGGCGCTTTTCACTGGGCGCGCCGTAGCGGGACAGCACCGCGTCCATCTCCACCGCCACCACCATACCGATGCTTTTCATGCCTTTTCTCCTTTATTCCGGAAGACCAGCAGCTTGCTGATCACGTAGTTTAACACGATGACCACGATCTGGGCCAGAATCTTCACGACCATGCTGTTAAAGCCCAGCCAGGTGATGAACACGAAAAGCAGCAGCTCCTCAACGCCCAGGGTCAGAAGCCTGCCGGCGTAGAAGGACAGCATCAAAGCAAAAAAGCTCTTTTCCTGGCCCGGGGACTTAAACACCCAGGTCTTGTTGGTCAGAAAGGCAAACAGCACCGCCAGCACCCAGGAGATCAGGTTCGCCACCAGCTCGTTGAGGCCGAAGGGGCCGTTGAACAGCCAGAACACGAAAATGCTGATCAGGGTGGTCAGTCCGCCGAAGAACAGATACAGCAGCGGCTCCTTGTATTTAACGTAGAAGGGCCAGAGGGGCCGGAACAGCTTCAGCCCCATCAGCCTGTCGAAAATGTCTTTTTTTCCGTCCATTCCCTTAAATCACGCGTACCCGCAGCACGTCGCTCATGGCGCGGATGCTGTCAGCCACGTCCTCACCGATTTTCTCGCCCAGGTCCACGATGGTATAGGCATATTCTCCCCGGGGTTTGTTGATCATATGCTCCACGTTGATGTTTCTCTCGCTGATGAAGTCCAGGATTCGGGTGATCATTCTGGGCACATTGCGGTGCAGCACGCAGAGGCGGCAGACGCCCATGCGGCTTAGGGACACGGAGGGCAGGTTCACGGAGTTTTTGATGTTGCCGTTGGCCAGATAGTCATAGAGCTGATTTGCGGCCATGACGGCGCAGCGGTCTTCGCTCTCCGGGGTGCAGGCCCCCAGATGGGGCATGGCGATGACGTTGGGCGCCTTCAGGATGGTCTCATTGGGGAAGTCGGTGACGTATCGGGCCACCTGGCCGGAGATCAGCGCCTGGGTCATGTCCTCATCATCTACCACCTCGGCCCGGGACTCGTTGACAATACGCACGCCCTTTTTCATCTTGGCAAAGGCCTGGGCGTTGAACATGTGGTGGGTCTTTTCCGTGTGGGGGACGTTGATGCTGATATAGTCCGCCTGCTCATAGATCTCGTCCACGGATTCGGCGTGGATGACCTCTCTGGACAGCTTCCAGGCGGCGTCCACGGACATAAAGGGGTCGTAGCCGTAGACCACCATGCCCAGCTCCAGGGCGATATTGGCCACCAGCGCGCCCACGGCGCCCAGACCGATGACGCCCAGGGTCTTGCCCAGAAGCTCCGGCCCGGCAAAGTTATTTTTGCCCTTTTCCACCAGTTCGGGGATCTCCCCTCCCCTGCCGGCAATGCTCCTCACCCAGCCGATGCTGCCCAGCACATCCCGGGAGGCCATCACCAGAGAGCACAGCTCCAGCTCCTTCACCGCCTCGGCGTTGGCGCCGGGGCTGTTGAACACCACAATGCCCTTCTCCGCGCACTCTTCAATGGGGATGTTATTATAGCCCGCTCCCGCTCTGGCGATGGCCAGAAGCTCAGGGTTAAATGCAAGGCCGTGTAGCTCCGCGCTGCGGATGAGCATGGCCTCCGGCCCCTCGGTGTCAGGCCCCACAGTGCAGCCCTTTTTGGTCAGCACTTCAATGCCCGAGGGGGAGATGTTGTTCATGGTCTTTATCTTAAACATGGTGCTTTGTCTCAAACTCCTTCATATATTCGATCAGCGCCGTCACGCCCTCCATGGGCATGGCGTTATACAGGGAGGCTCTCATGCCGCCGGCCACCTTGTGGCCCTTCAGATTCAGCAGTCCTCTGGCGGCGGCCCCCTTGACAAATTCCGCGTCCAGCTCCGGATCGCCGGTGCGGAAGGTCACGTTCATATCGCTGCGGGAATCGGCTCTGGCGTGGGCCCTGAACAGGCGGCTCTCGTCCAGATAAGCATACACTCTCCCGGCCCGCTCCCGCTTGATCTGCTCCATACCATGGACGCCCCCCTGGCTCTCCAGCCAGTCCAGCATAAGTCCCAGCATGTAGATACACCAGCAGGGCGGCGTGTTCAGCATGGAATCGGCCTTGATGAGGGTCTTGTAGCTCATCACCGAGGGGGTGATGGGCAGCTCACGCCCGGCAAGGCCCTTGTCCAGAATGACCACCGTCAGCCCCGCAGGGGCCATGTTTTTCTGGGCGCCGGCGTAGATCAGGCCGAATTTTCCCACATCCACCGGCCGGGACAGAATATCGGAGGACATGTCGCAGACCAGAGGTGCCTTTGTCTCCGGTACATACTGCCACTCGGTGCCGTAGACCGTGTTGTTGGCGCAGTAGTAGAAATATTTGGCCTCATCGCTGAGCTTCAGTTCACTCTGGATGGGGATGCGGTCGTGGCCGGTATCTGTGCTGTCGCAGGCGATATTCACCCGGCCGTACTTCTCCGCCTCCTTGGCGGCCTTGCCGGAGAAATTGCCGGTGACGGCGTAATCTGCCGTACCGCCCTCCATCAGGTTCATGGGGATGGCGGCAAACTGCAGCGTGGCTCCGCCCTGCAGGAACAATATCTCATGGCTGTCCGGCACGCTCAAGGCCGCTTTCAGCTTGGCCTTGGTACTGTCGAAGATCTCCTGGAACAGGGAACTTCGGTGGCTCATCTCCATGACGGACATGCCGCATGAGCGGTAGTCCAGCAGCTCGTCGCGGGCCTTTTCCAGCACGCTCAGCGGCATGACGGACGGGCCGGCGGAGAAATTGAATACCTTTTCCCTTGACACAGGATCATCTCCTTCAATCGTTTTACGGCATACGCCGCTGCAAATTATACCACCTTTGTGGTTTTTTCGTCAAATTACAAGACCTACAAGTCTGTCGCCCTCAACGGCGCTTATCCTGACATTTCTCACAGTTCCCCGGAGTTTTGTACCCTCCGCCTTCACCAGCACATAGGTGTCGCTGTGGCCGGTGCAGAAGCCGTTCTCCTCCGTCTCGAACAGTACGGGCAGAGTCTGGCCCACGCTCTCCTCCAGAAAACGCAGGTGCATCCGCTCCGCAACAGCTTGCGCCTCATGGGCCCGGCGGGACTTGGTAGCGTTGTCCCACTGCTCCGGCATTTTGTCCGCCGGGGTGCCCGGGCGGCGGGAGTAGGGGAAGATGTGCATATCCGCAAAGCCGCATTTTTCAATGAAGGCCAGGGTGGCCCGGTGGTCCTCCTCCGTCTCCCCGGGAAAGCCGGTGATCAGATCGGCGGTCAGGGCGCAGCCGGGGAAATATGCCCGCAGCAGCTCCACCGCCTGATAGAAGCGGGCCGTATCGTACTTGCGGTTCATGTTTTTCAAGGTCCTGTCGCAGCCGGACTGGAGGGACAGGTGGAAATGGCGGCAGAGCCTCCCGGTCTCCGCCAGGCGGCGGCAGAAATCCTCCGTGATCACCGTGGGCTCCAGGGAGCCCAGGCGGATGCGCATATCCGGCGCAGCCTTTGTCACGGCGCAGATCACATCCGCAAGCCCCGGCTTTTCCGGCAGATCCCGGCCGTAGGAGGCCACCTCGATGCCGGTGAGCACCAGCTCCTTATATCCCCCGGCGTCCAGCCGGGCCGTCTCCTCTACAGCGTCGGCGATGGGCAAGCTGCGCAGACGCCCCCGGGTATAGGGGATGATGCAGTAGCTGCAGAAGTTCACACAGCCGTCCTGAATTTTCAGCATGGCCCGGGTCCGTCCGCTGACGGCTCCGGCAGGCAGCTTTTCAAACATGCGCCGCTCAAAAGGCGCGTCGATATCCCGGCAGCTCTCGCCCTCATTCACGGCCTTTTCCACGGCCTCCACCAGCTTTGTCCTGTCCGCCGCGCCGAAAATCACCTTTGCCCCCAGCTCCTCCGCCTCGTCCGGGTCCAGCTGGGAATAGCAGCCGCAGACGGCGATCACCGCCCCCGGGTTTTCCTCCCGCAGGCGGCGGATGGTCTGGCGGGACTTGCGCCCGCTTTCGGCGGTGACGGCGCAGGTGTTCACGATCACCGCGTCGGCCCTCTCCCCCGCTTTCGCCGGTTCATGGCCGTGGCTTTGCAAAAGGCTTTCCATGGCCTGGGTTTCATACTGGTTGACCTTGCAGCCAAGAGTGGATATAATATACTTCATGGTCATCTCCTGAATAATTGAAACGGAAGTTGAAAACAATGGAACACTATCTTGACAATGCCGCCACCACAAAGGTCTGCGATGAGGCGGCGCAGGCGGCCCTTGCCGCCATGACGGAAAATTACGGCAACCCCAGCTCCACCCACACCAAGGGCAGGGAGGCAAACCGCCTGTTGGAAAAGGCCCGGAAGCAGGTCTCCGCCGCCCTGGGCTGTACGCCGGGGGAGCTGATTTTTACCTCCTGCGGCTCTGAAAGCGACAACTGGGCCATCATAAACGGCGCGGAAGCCATGAGACGCCGGGGAAAGCACATCATCAGCTCCGCCGTGGAGCACGACGCGGTGCGCCGCTCTCTGGACGAGCTGGAGAGCCGGGGCTTTGAAGTGACCCGCCTGGCCCCCGACGAAAAAGGCGGTGTCAGCCTGGACTCCGTGGTCTCCGCCCTCCGTGATGATACTATACTCGTTTCTTTGATGCTGGTCAACAATGAAACCGGCGCGGTGACGGATATTTCTTCGATTGCCAGGGCCGTAAAAAAAGCCTGTCCCGCTGTGCTGGTACATACAGACGCGGTGCAGGGCTTTATGAAGGTCCCCTTTTCCGCCAAAACCCTGGGCGCGGACATGATCAGTATCAGCGGCCACAAGATCCACGCCCCGAAAGGCATCGGCGCGCTGTACATCAAAAACGGCGTGAAGCTGAAGCCCTTTATCGTCGGCGGCAGCCAGGAAACCGGCCGCCGGGCCGGTACAGAGGCCATGCCTCAGATTGCCGCCTTCGGCGCGGCCTGCGAAATCGCCCAGGCCGGTATGGCGGAGAATATCGCCCGGATGCAGTCTCTCCGGGAGCGGGCGGTGCAGCGGCTTTCCCGGGAAATTCCGGAGCTTGTGCTCATCGGCGGCGGCTCTCCCCACATTCTCAGCATATCTCTGCCCGGCTGGCGCAGCGAGGTGCTGATGAACTATCTGGAGGCCAAAGAGGTCTACGTCTCCCGCAGCTCCGCCTGCAAGAAAGGCGGCAGGAGCCATGTGCTGGAGGCCATGGGTCTGTCCTCCCGGGTAATCGACGGGGCCATCCGGATCGGTCTCTCCCGCTTTACCACGGAGGAGGACATCGACGCGCTGTGCTCCGCTTTGAAGGAAGCCCACGATACCCTGGCCCACAGGTGAAATGATACTGAGATACGGCGGCTGTCAAAAGACAGCCGCCGTTTTGTTTGTGTTTTACTGCTTGCGCTTATTTTGCCTCTTCCGCTTCCTCGTCCTTCAGTTTTTTCACCGCCTGGCGGCTTATGGGGTCGATGTGGTCCAGGTCGTTATATTCCTCCACATCGAAGGGCAGGTCGTTGCTTTTCAGCTTGCGGACTATCAGATTGTTGATGATCGTATAGATCACCACAAACACCGGCACGCCCAGCAGCATACCCCAGAAGCCGAAGAGCCCCGCGCCCAGAATGATGGAGAACATGACCCAGAAGCCGTTGATGCCGATGGAGCTGCCCAGGATCTTGGGGCCGATGATGTTGCCGTCCACCTGCTGCAAAACGATGATGAGGATAATGAAGATCAGGCACTTCATGGGATTGACCATCAGGATAATGATGGCGCTGGGCACCGCGCCGATAAAGGGGCCGAAGAAGGGGATGATGTTGGTGACGCCCACGATCACGCTGACCAGCAGCGCATAGGGCATATTCAGTATGGCGCAGACAATATAGCAGATCAGGCCCACAATGGCTGAATCC
>JALFOM010000065.1 GCA_022782265.1 Clostridiales bacterium
GCAGTGTATAGAGTTGCATGGGGAGAGTGCAGAGAGGGGACGGGAGTCCCCTTTCTGCGTTCAATCCATGCTTATTCAGGAGTATTTTTGAATACTCCTGAATAAGTTTTCAAGGCGTCGAACTTTGTCGACGCCTTGAAAAACTCCCGAACCTGCCGGTTCGGGAGAATTTTTTTAACGGACATCCTCGTTGACTCTTGTAGGGGGAGTCTCAAGGATCTCAGGATGCTGGAAAATCAAACGATAAGCCTGAAGGAACTGGGCGTAATAGTGGCCGTCCACCGTGCGCTCGTCCATAACCATTTTGCAGTCCACATATTTGTGATCCACCATGTTGCCGTGCCGGTCAAGCTCGTAGGCATGGCGCTTGGCACCGAAAGCGATGAAGACGGGCAGGGTGCCGAAATTGTAGATATGGTGGTAGATGGGCCCGATGCGGAGGGAGCCAAGATCCGTGATGATCATGGAGCCGTGGAAGGGGCTGGCGTCGGTGAGAGCTTCAGGCAGCCAGCCGAAATAGTCCATAATACGGAGAATCAGGATGGCAAAACGGAGCAGGAAACGGGGCAGCCTGGCCAGCGCTTCGGCCACGTCTTCGGTGTTGTTGTTGCCCTCGCCGGTCTTGATCTCATCGATCTTTTCGTTCATTTTACGGTATACATCAAAAATGGTGTCCGTAGGCTCAAACTGGACCTTGATGGTGGTTTCCGTCGCGTCAAGGGAAAGACTGCGCTTTACCGTCATGACAACCTCAATATTGTTTCTGGCGTAGATCCGGCGGCCAACCACGAAACGGTTGATCCCCGGCAGCATAGCCACACCCCGGATGTAAGCGGCAATGAGAAAATGGAGGATACCGATCCCCTTGTAGCCTTCCACGCGGAGTCTGCGCAGGCGGCGGTCCACAGCAGAGACTTCAAAGCTCTCCTCATACTGGTTACAGGCGTCGTTGCGCACCGGCATGATATACGGCATGAAGCGGTTGAAAGCGGGAAGGGAGCGGAGGAGCCTTCCTTCTTTTCTGTCGCCGAACTGGCGTTTATATCTGGCCATATGTATCTCCATTCTGCCGCAGATGCATCGGCACACACTGCAACGGAAGTCTCCCTCTGCGGCGAAGTGGAGATTTTCTGCGTGTGCCGCGGCTGCCGCTTCAGCGGCGAACCGTTTCAGTCCGGATAGTGTGAATTTTCACACCATCCATCCTGTCAAGATTTGGTTCTAATTTTTTAAGCATTGTCATTATACAGGCAAATGGGACAGATTACAAGTGGAATTTGAAGGTTTTTGTTTGTATTTTGTTTAAGATTGCTTTGTCCGGCGGTCCGGTCGGACGCTCTGGCTTGAAAAGAGAACAGAAATATGGTATTCTAAAACGCACAAAGGAGGCGGTCTTGATGCAGCTGCAGGAATCAGGAGAGATGTATCTGGAAACGATACTGATCCTGTCTTTGAAGGGAAAACCGGTGCGCTCCATCGACGTGGTGGAGTATATGGGCTATTCCAAGCCCAGCGTCAGCCGGGCCGTGGGACTGCTGAAAAGCGGCGGCTACCTGGAGATGGACCAAAACGGATATCTGACGCTGACGGATGAGGGACGCCGGGTGGCGGAGCGCACCTATGAGCGCCACCAGCTGCTGACGGAGTTTTTCGTCCACATTGGCGTAAATCCTGATGTGGCGGCGGAGGACGCCTGCAAAATAGAGCATGTCATCAGCGACGAGACCTTTCAGGCCATCAAAAAACATGCCGGAAAGGAATGACGGGATAAACCTGATCTGAAAAACAAAAGGTGTCGGAGAAATGTCTCCGGCACCTTTTTGCGGCGTCTTTTTTTGATATTACCACTTGTTCTCCACTTTTTCGGCAAAGCCGGGGAAGTCCTTTACCTCGATCACCCGGCCGTCGTCCAGGACGGCTTTTCCGGTGAAACGGCCGAATACCTGGTGCTGGTCGGACTTGATGAGCTTGATATCGGTGCAGGAGGCCCGGTCCAGCACGGGGATGAAATCCATCTCAAAGCGCCCATCGTCGGAAGTGAAGGTCCAGGGGGACAGAAAATCCTTTTCCTCCCCGGGAATGTTGAACTTCACCTGACTGAGCTTGTGGGCCTTGCCGTCGTAAAAGAGCATGTTCTCGGTGGCGGCGGAGGTGTCGCCGAAGCCGTAGCCGATATTCCAGCCGAAGGGCACGCCGTTTACATGGTAGGAGGCGGAGCCCCAGTACCAGGTGTTGTGATAGGTCCAGACGCCCCGGCCCCAGTCCAGAACGGCGAAGCTCTCCGATGGGTCGAACACATAGGTGCGGCCGCCATAATAGACCTGCCCGCCGGCACGCATACAGTTGATCTTCTGGTTGAAATAAAAATGGCCCGCCCGGTCGAAGGGGGTGCAGATGACCATGCTCTCCTCCGGCTCATCCGTCAGCTCAATGGTGGCATAGAGGGGGCCAGCGGGGCCGAAATCGCTCATTCTGGCGGAGAGCACACGCTTTCCGCTGCCGTCATTTTTGAAGCTGATGCTGTGGTGGGCCCCGGCGTGCTTCACATCGCCTATGGCGGAGGTCTCCGGCATTTTGAGCCTGCCCAGAGGCATAAAGCTCATGGGGCTTTTGGTGATCTCCCAGCCCTCTTCAAGGTTCAGAAGCGAGATGGAGTCCAGTCCCATATAGCCGTTGTCGTCCACGGTGAGGGCCAGCGCGAAGCGGCCGTTATTCACCAGATAGTAGTCCCATTCCTTGATGCGGGTTTTGTTGACCCTGATGCGGTCCCGCTGATAAACGGGCAGAAGCTTTTTGGCGTAGCCCGCCTCGTTCAGGTTGCCCTGCTCGTCCAGCAGGGGGAAAGCCTCAGTGATCTCATGCTGCATGGCTCATACTCCTTTCCTGATAAGCCGGATGTCCCGCCCCACAAAGGGCAGGCGCAGAAACTCCCCCTTGATGCGGGAGTAGATCTGCGGCGTGTACTTCTTCTGCAGCTCCTCGTCGGAGCAGTTGGTGCTGATAATTATTTTATTCCCGTTTACCAGCCGGGTATTCAAAAGAGTGTACAGGGCGCTGGTGGAGATGGAGCTGACCATCTCGGTCCCCAGATCGTCCAGAATCATCAGGTCGCAGTCCAGCATACGCCGCACTCTGGCGTTGGCGGCCTCGCTTGCTTCCGGGTCCCGGGAGAATTTCTGAACCTCAAAGGCCTCCAGGGCGGCGGCGGCGGAGTCATAGCAGACGGAATAGCCCTTGGCGGCCACCACCCGGGCGATGCAGGCGGAGAGATAGGTCTTGCCCAGACCGGTGCCCCCCTGAAACAGCAGGTTTGCCGACACGGCGGGGAAATTGTCCGCAAATTTGCGGCAGGCCCCCAGCACCATGGTCATGGTCTCTCTGGGAGAGACGCCGTTAACCGGCGCCGCGTCGTAATAATTCAGATCAAAGTGCGCAAAGCTCTCGTCCCCGTGCTGAAGCAGGGTGCCCAGCTCCTTTGTCAGCTCCTTGTTGTACAGCTTTTCCAGGCAGGAGCAGACCCTGCCCTCATATACGCCGCTGTCCCGGCACTTGGGGCAGGAGTAAATGTCGTCCAGGTATTCCACGGACCAGCCGTTTTCCACCAGCAGCTCCGCCCGGCGCACCTGGATGTCCAGATTGTCCTTTTCCAGGGCAGCCAGCCGCTCTTTCAGGTCTGCGGGGTGGGAGATGGTCAGCCGCACAAGCTCCGTCATCTGGCGGCGCATGGTCTCGTCCATGCGCTGAATCTCCGGCACACGGGCATAGACCAGGCTGAGACGGCGCTGATGCTCCGCCTGATTGTCGCTGCGGATAAGATCAAGTTGTGCTCTGGCCCTCGCCAGAAGCTTGCCGTCGTAAGCCATGTGTATCCCTTCCTGTCATATTTTGTTGACGATGTTTTTCAATTCGTCCATATCCACACCGGAA
Source organism: Clostridiales bacterium (assembly GCA_022782265.1). Taxonomy (GTDB): domain Bacteria; phylum Bacillota; class Clostridia; order Oscillospirales; family Oscillospiraceae; genus Limivicinus. The sequence goes on from JALFOM010000065.1 coordinate 3,928, forward strand.
ACAGCGCTGCCTTTCCCCTGGACAGGCCGCTTTCTGCCGTCTCCGGCCTCGATCTCCCGGGGGGTGTGGAGCTTTTTCTCGTGCCAGGAGCAGATGATCTTGTTCATATACGGCCATTTCAGCGCGCCGGTACTGGTGACGGTCCGGTCATAGGCGATGAGGATGGCCTCCGCTTCAAAGCCCATGCTCAGCCAGGAGGAGACGTATTTTGCCTCCGTGGGAGTGAGCTCCCTGCCGTGGATGCCCAGGGCGTTTTTCACCTGGTTTATGGACTCCCGCAGGTTTTTCTGCTCCCTGATGTAATCCTCGGCCTGCTCCAAGGTAAGGATTTCCCGGTTTGCCCAGCGGTAGGCCTCTTTTTCCACGCTGCGGGGGGAGGGGCGCTTGCCCTCGCCCTTTTCGGCGGCGGTCTGGGCACAGTAGTTTAAAAGCTCAAGGATGACCTCAGCAGGCAGAGCCAGATAGTCGTAGATCCCAAAGAGCATTTTCATGTCGCTGCTGTTCAGATTGCGGGCAAAGACCCGCTTGGCCTCCGCCAGAATGACGGAAAAGGTCTCGTCGCTTTTGGAGCGCTGCACGATATCCTCCGCTGTATATTCCGGGATGGCGTCCTCGGGAGGCTGCTTTTCCACAGTGGCCGGAACGGAGGAGGACGGCACGGAAACCGCCGGCACGCTGCCGGGGCAGAGACCCATGCGGCTCAGCTTTTCCTCCGCGCTGCTGATCTCCCGCAATGTGCGGCAGAGGTCGTGGGCCGCCTGCTCCGGGTCGGTGCAGCCGGTACGGGTGTAGTATATGTATAGCAGGGCCACATCTCCGTCGTGGGCGGCGATCAGCTTGTCCGCCGCCGCGGCGGGTATGGCGTTGTTCAAATGGTTTTCTGTCATGTCCGGCACCGCGTTAAAAAAATCTTCATACTTAATTTTCAGGGGATACATATTATAACATTAATTTTATCTTGTCGCAATAGGCTTGTGTGTGCTATAATAGGACGGTATATAATGCGATAACTATGAGGAGTACGAGAATGATAGAGCTGCTCTCTCCCGCGGGCTCTCCGGAGGCCGTGATCGCTGCCGTGCAGAACGGCGCCGACGCCGTGTACCTGGGCATGGGCGATTTCAACGCCCGCCGGGGCGCGAAAAACTTCACAGACGAGGAATTTGAAAAGGCCGTGCGCTACTGCCATATCCGCGGCTGCAAGGTATACGTCACCCTCAACACCCTGGTCAACGACCGGGAGATGGAGGCCGCTGTGGACAATGCGCGGCTTGCCTCTGCCGCAGGGGCAGACGGGCTGATTGTGCAGGATCTGGGCCTTGTCAGCGCCATACGCCGCGCTCTGCCGGACATTCCCCTCCATGCCAGCACCCAGATGAGCCTGCATAACCTGGCAGGCGTGGAGGCTGCCGCCGAGATGGGCCTGACCCGCGCCGTTCTGGCCCGGGAGCTGAGCCTGGAGCAGATCAAATTCATCACCGGGCACGCCTCTATCGAAACGGAGGTTTTTGTCCACGGCGCGCTGTGCTTCTGCCATTCCGGCCAGTGCTACATGTCCAGCCTGATCGGCCGGCGCAGCGGCAACCGGGGCATGTGCGCCCAGCCCTGCCGTATGCAGTACAGTCTGGGCGGCCGGATGGACGATTACCCCCTGTCCCTGAAGGATAACTGCCTTGTGGACCGGCTCCGGGAGCTGGAGGAGGCGGGCGTGGCCTGCCTGAAGATCGAGGGGCGCATGAAGCGGCCCGAATATACGGCCATCGTTACGGATATTTACGCCAAGGCCCTGAAGGAAAAACGCAAGCCCAGCCCCGAGGAGATGGAGACGCTGGAAAAGACCTTCTCCCGTCAGGGCTTCACCCAGGGTTATTTCAACGGCGATAAAAAAGACATGTTCGGCGTCCGGGGCGAGCCGGACAAGGACGCGGAGAAAATCTTCTCCACCGCCCGCAAGGGCTATGCCGAGGGCGAGCTTCGCCGGGTCCCGGTGCACTTTTACACGGTGTGTGAAAAGGGCGAGCGGATCAAGGCCATCGCCTTTGATAACGACGGGAATAAATCCCTGGCCTTCGGCCCTGTGCCCGAGCGGGCCAAGCGCCAGGGCCTGACGGAGTCCTATCTGGTGGAGCAGATGTACAAGACCGGCGGCACGCCCTATTACTGTGTGGAGAACAAGGCCAAGGCCGCGCCGGGGCTGTTTCTCCCGGCCTCTGAGGTCAATGAGCTCAGGCGCAAGCTGATTTCCGACCTGTCGGAGAAGCGGGCCGCCCCGCCGCAGCGCCGCGCTTTCCGCCTTCCGCCCCCGCCGTCAAACGTCCCCGCCATCACCGACCCGGTGAAGATCTTCCAGGTCCGCGCGGCGGAGCAGCTCTCGCCGGAGCTGGCGGCGCTGAAGCCGGATTACATCTATGCCCCGGCCATGCTGATGGCAGAGGATTTCAATATCATGCGGCCCTTTATGGATAACGGGGCAAGAATTGTGGCCGTTCTGCCCCGGGTTATCACCGATGACCAGGTGAAAACGGTCTATGACGCCATTGAAAAGCTGTTCGACTTTGGCGTAAACGAGGCACTGGTGGGCAATCTGGGCCACGCAATGCTGGCAAGACAGGCAGGGATGAAGCTCCGGGCCGATTTTGGGATGAACGCCTTCAATTCCTATACCATGGAGGTTCTGCAGCAGGCGGGCTTCTTGTCCGCGACAGCCTCCTTTGAGCTGCGCCTGTCCCAGATCAAGGCCATGGCCAAGCCCATTGACACCGAAATCATTGTATACGGCCGACTGCCGCTGATGGTCTCCGACCAGTGCGTGATCAAAGAGAGCGCCGGCCGCTGCAACTGCCAGACACCGGGCCAGATGTCCGACCGGATGGGCTCTGTGTTCCCGGTGGTGAAGGAATTTGGCTGCCGCAACGTGATCTATAATGCCCACAAGCTGTACCTGGCCGACAAGAAAGAAGATTTGTACTCTGCGGGACTTTGGGGCCTCCGGCTGCTGTTCAGCACCGAGAGCGCCAGAGAGTGCGTGGAGGTGGCCAAAGGCTATCTGGGCCTTTCCGACTATAAACCCAATGTACTGACCCGCGGTCTGTATTACAGAGGGGTAGACTGAACTTGAAACAAGGGGTAAAAGAAAAATGAGCATTGTTCTGGCATCCGCATCTCCCCGGCGCAAGGAGCTTCTGGAGATGCTGGGCGTTACCGATTTGAAGGTCATTCCCGCCACGGGCGAGGAGGTCGCGCCGGAGGGCGTCGGGCCGGAGGAGCTGGTTATGGCCCTCTCTGCCGCCAAGGCCGCCGAGGTGGCCAAGCGCTGCGACAGGGGCGATGTGGTGATCGCCGCCGATACCATCGTGTGGCACCACGGCAAGGTATACGGTAAGCCCCATTCCCGGCAGGAGGCCATAGAGATGCTGGAGTCCCTCTCCGGCGATACCCACCAGGTGTTTACCGGGGTAACGGTGATGTACAACGGGCATCTGGATATACAGTCCGAGATGAGCCGGGTCAGCTTCCGCCAGCTAAACCGCCAGGAGATCGAACGCTATGTGGACACCGGCGAGCCGATGGACAAGGCCGGGGCCTACGGCGCGCAGGGCAAGGGTTCTCTCTTCGTTCGCGGCATATACGGGGACTTTTTCAATGTGATGGGCCTGCCGCTGTGCAGACTGGGGGAAATGCTCAATAAACAGGGAGTTGGACTTCTTTGAAAGATTATCTGAAGAAAAACGGAATACGGATGGGGATCATTGTGGCGGCGGTGGTGCTGATCATCAGTCTCAGCAGCGCAGCCCGGGGCGGTCAGATCAGCCTTTTCCACAATGTTTCCGGCGTGCTGCTCTCTCCGGTGCAGAAGGTGGTCAGCTCCGCAGTCAACTGGTTTGACACCATTTACGGCTATCTCTATGAGTATGACTCCCTCATGGCGGAAAACGAGTCTCTGCGCACCCAGCTGGCCGAAGCCCAGCAGTCCGCCCGCGACGGAATCGAGGCCTCTGAGGAAAACCAGCGTCTGCGGGAGCTGCTGAACCTGAGAGAGAAGCACACGGATTATGAATTTGAGTCCTGCAAGGTGGTGCTCTGGTCCTCCTCCAACTGGTCTCATTCCTTTACCATCAGCAAGGGGGCCAGCAGCGGTATTGAGCTGGGCGACCCTGTGGTGACGGAGTATAACGCGGTTGTGGGGCAGATCACCGAACTGGGGGAGACCTGGGCCACGGTCAGCACGGTTATTGACGTGGACATGAGTCTGGGCGCCTACGCGGGCAATACCGGCGCCTCCGGCATCGTTCTGGGCGAATTTTCCCTGATGAAGGACAAGCTGGCCAAGCTCACCTTCCTTGCCGACGGCGCACAGATCTTTGTAGGGGATGAGGTTCTGACCTCCGGCTCCGGCGGCGCGTTCCCGGCGGGCCTGGTGATCGGCAAGCTCACCGCCGTGCAGACCGAGGCCGGCGGGCAGATCGAATACGGCCTGGTGGAGCCTCAGTGTGATTTTGACTCTCTGGTACAGGTCTTCGTAATCAAGAGCTTTGAAGTGGTGGAGTAATTTTGAAAGACTTATTGGCAAAAATCAATATCCGCAGATTTCTGCTGTATGCGCTCTATCTGTTTCTGGTACTGGTGTTTCAGAACATGGCGCTGACGCAGATCAGGCCGCTGGGCATCTGTCCTTTTATGCTGCCTGCGGCAGTAGTCGCAGTGGGCATGTTTGAAGGTGCCTCATGGGGCGCAATTTTCGGGCTGGTCATGGGCATCTTCGCGGACATGTTCTATGTGGAGAGCACGGTGGGCTTTACCCTGCTGTTCCCCGTGATCGCTTTTGCAGTAGGCTTTGTATCACAGTTTTTTATCAACAGGCGCTTTTTCGCATTCATGGTGGCGGCCTGCGCCGCGCTGCTGCTCACCGGTGTGGCGCAGATGCTGCGAGTGCTGGTCCTGGAGGGCTGGTCCTTTGCCCTGCTGTCCACGGTGATTCTCCAGACCCTTTGGTCGCTGCCTCCCGCTGTACTGGCTTACTATCCCCCTGCCAAGTGGATAGAGTAATGCTGATTCCTGGTTTCAATCTTTCCATCAGGAATTAGTACAAGCGCAAGAAAGGAACCCCAATGAACAAACTTGTCAAATCCGGCAGAGTAGCCATGATCTTTATTTTGCTGGTTGTTATGCTGGCCGTCTATCTGGTGTTTCTCTATAAGCTCCAGATCATCCAGGGCGAGGAGTATTATAACCGCAGCAACGAGACAACTACAGAAGAGCGCAGAGTTACTGCGTCACGGGGGAATATCCTTGACCGCTACGGGCGTGTGCTGGTGAGCAACAAGGAGTGTTATAACCTCACTATTGACACGGCCAAGCTCTTCGCTTCCGAGGACCCCAACTCCACAATCCTGGAGCTGATCGAGATGGTGGAGGCTTTCGGTGACAGCTATACCGACGATCTGCCCATCACCACGGAGCCGCCCTTTGAATACGACCCGAACATGACGGATATCCAGCGCACCATGCTGGAGGCCTATTTCAAGGACGAGACCAGGGTGAAGGAATTCAAAGCTGCCGGCATATCCGAATATCCCAGCGCCGTGGAGCTTTTGAGCTATATGCGCACCCGCTATGACATTGACAACAGCTACTCCGCTGAGGAGATGCGCAAAATCGCGGGACTGCGCTATTCCATCAACGTCCGCTATTCCATCAACACTGCGGACTATGTATTCGTTCAGGATGCCAGCATGGAGCTGATTACCTCCATCATGGAGAACAAGCTGGCCGGTATTGAGGTCACCCGGGCCTACGCCCGGGAATACGGCACGGAATATGCCGCCCATCTGCTGGGCTATGTGGGCCTGATGACCCAGGAGGAGTATGAGAAATACTCTCTGCGGGACTATGCCAACGACGCCGTGGTGGGCAAGGACGGCGTGGAGTACGCCTTTGAGGATTACCTCCACGGCGAGGACGGTACCGTGGAAGAGACACGCAATGCCTCCGGCACCATCCTCAGCACGGTGTATACCAAGGAGCCGGTGCCCGGCGACCATGTATACCTGACCATTGACATTGTCCTTCAGGAGCAGGTGGAACGTATTCTGGATAACGGCATCCGCATTCTGACCCAGGAGCGAATGACCGAAAAGGGCGAGCAGGAAGCCAAGGGCCTGTGGACCTTTGAGGACGGCTTCTGGGAGATCACCGGCGGCGCCGCCGTGGTGGTGAATGTCAAGACCGGCGAGCCTCTTGCCATCGCCAGCTGGCCCACCTACGATGTAACAACCATCATTGAAAACTATTCGGAGCTGATGGAAGCGGAAAATGCGCCCCTTTTCAACCGTGCGCTCATGGGCGCCTACGCTCCTGGCTCCGTATTCAAGCCCTGCACCGCTATCGCGGCCCTGTCCGAGGGCATCGTCAATACGGAAGAAGAGATCAAATGCGAAGGTGTTTATACCCGCTACGCCTCCGAAGGCTACGCGCCTGAGTGCTGGATCTGGAGCTCCGTGGCCGGAGAGCACTACACCCACGGTGAACTGAACGTGACCGGCGCGCTGCTCAACTCCTGCAACTACTTCTTCTATTCGGTAGGCAACTTCCTGGGTATCGACAATCTGGAAAAGTACGCAAGGGATTTCGGCCTGGGTGAAGCCACGGGTATTGAACTGGTGGAGACCACGGGCAACATGTCCAGCGAGGACACCCATATGGACTACGCCGGTACCGAGTGGCGTATCGGTGACACGCTGCAGGCCGCCATCGGCCAGTCGGACAGCATCTTCTCCCCGCTCCAGCTGGCGGAATACTGCGCCACTGTGGCAAACAGCGGAACCAGATACTCCGCGTCTATCCTCAAGTCTGTGCGAAATTATGATTACAGTGAAGAGGTATATACCCGCCAGAATGAAGTGATGAGTACGGTGACCTCCGCCCAGTATAACTGGGACGCAGTCCATGAGGGCATGTACGAAGTGGCGAACAACTGGCAAAACGAGGCTGTGGCAAAATATTTTGTGGATATGGTGGAGTCTCAGCGCACTGCCGCCAAGACCGGTACAGCCCAGAAGGGCGAGAATATCGTCAACGACGCCATCTTTATCTGCTACGGCCCCTATAAAGACCCGGAGGTGGCAGTGGCCATCGTGGTGGAGCGAGGCAAGGCCGGCGCCAACTGCGCTTTCATGGCAAGGCAGATACTGGACGTATACTACAACATCAAGAGCTACAGCGACTCCTCCGAGTCCGAGATGTCTCTGCTGAAGTAAAACAAAAAACCAAAAAAATGAAAACGATTGTGCGGTTTTGAACTGAAAAATGCAAAAAATTTGCCGGGAATCAAATTTTTTGTTGCAGTTTGGGTTTTCAGTGTTTATAATTATTCCACAATATAAGAAACGGGGAAGAGTATGAATATTGCATTGATGGCACACGACAGAAAAAAAGAGCTGATGGTGCAGTTCTGCATCGCATACTGCGGCATCCTGGCTGAGCACTCCCTTTGCGCCACCCATGTTACCGGAAAGCTTGTGTCAGAGGCAACCGGTCTGCCGATCACCCTCTACCTCCATGCTGACCAGGGCGGCGCACAGCAGATCGGCGCCCGCATCTCCTTCAACGAGATCGACCTGGTGCTGTTCTTCTGCGACCCTGCCAACCCCAAGGGCTTTGACGATATCAACAAGATTGAGCGACTGTGCGACCAGTATCAGATCCCCTTTGCCACCAACGCGGCAACGGCCGAGGTTCTGGTTCAGGGCCTGCGCCGGGGCGACCTGGATTGGCGCAACATCGTCAACCCCCAGAAAAGATAAAACGCCGGAGCGAAGAAAAAAACGGCGCGGTTTTAGCCGCGCCGTTTAAGCCGTTCCGACGGATCAACCAATGGAGAAAGAAGGAATCAATATGGCAAAGGTGAGCCCCCGCACACTGTCGGGCTTTATGGAGCTTCTGCCGCGCCAGCAGATGAAGATGGAGCGCATGATGGAGGTCCTGCGCCGCAGCTATTCGGTATATGGCTTTACGCCGCTGGATACGCCGGTCATCGAATCGGCCGAAGTGCTGCTGGCCAAGGGCGGCGGCGAGACCGAAAAACAGATCTACCGCTTTACCAAGGGCGACAGCGACCTGGCTCTGCGCTTTGATCTGACTGTGCCCCTGGCAAAATATGTGGCCGCCCATTACAGCGAGCTGAGCTTCCCCTTCCGCCGCTATCAGATCGGCAAGGTCTACCGGGGCGAGCGGGCCCAGAGAGGCCGTTTCCGGGAATTTTATCAGGCGGATATCGACATCATCGGCGACGGGAAGCTGGATATCATCAACGAGGCGGAGATTCCCGCCGTGATCTACAATACCTTTACCAAGCTGGGTATCACCAAATTCAAGATCCGGGTGAACAACCGCAAGATCCTCAACGGCTTTTATGCCATGAACGGCATGAGCGAGAAGGCCGGGGAGATCATGCGCACCGTGGACAAGCTGGATAAGATCGGCGCGGAAAAGGTGCGCCAGCTTCTGATCGACGAGGTGAAGATGCTGCCCTGCAAGGCGGAAAATGTGCTGGACTTCATGGCCATCTGCGGGTCTAACGCCGAGGTGATCGCCCGGCTGGAAAATTACCGGGGCATGGACGGGACCTTTGACCAGGGTCTGGACGAGCTGATCGCCGTCACCCGCTACCTGGGCGAATTCGGCGTACCCGAGGAGAATTTCGCCATCGACCTGACCATCGCCCGGGGCCTGGATTACTACACCGGCACGGTCTATGAGACCATCATGACCGAGCACCCGGAGATCGGCTCTGTCTGCTCCGGCGGCCGCTATGATAACCTGGCCGAGTACTACACCGACAAGCAGCTGCCCGGCGTGGGCATTTCCATCGGCCTTACCCGGCTGTTTTATGTGCTCTCCGAGCAGGACCTGCTGTCGGACGACTTTGTCTCCGCTCCCTGCGACGCGCTGGTCATCCCCATGACCGAGGATCTGGGCTTTGCCGTCTCCGCCGCCACGGCCCTTCGCGCCGGCGGCGTCCGCACCCAGCTCTACGGCGAAAAGAAGAAATTCAAGGCCAAAATGAGCTACGCCGACAAGCTGGGCGTGCCTTTCGTGGCCCTGGTGGGCGAGGATGAGATCAGCGAGGGCGTCCTCTCCGTGAAGGATATGCGCAGCGGCGAGCAGATCAAGCTCTCCCCGGCTCAGGCGGCGGAGTTTATCCGCAAAGCCGTGGAAAAGCGCAACGAGAGCGCTGTGATTAAAGAGTGATCCCTATTTTTTGAAAGAGAAAAGAGGATAAATATGTTTCAGTCCCGTACCCATACCTGCAATGAGCTCCGCATGGAGAATGTGGGGGAAAAAGTAAAGATCGTCGGCTGGATGGAGAATGTCCGCGAGGTGGGCAACAACTTCGCCTTCGTGGTTGTCCGCGATTTCTACGGCACCACCCAGGTGGTGGTGGAAAATGCCGAGATGATGGGCATTGTCAAGTCCATCAACAAGGAGTCCACCATCTCCGTGGAGGGCGTGGTGCGTGAGCGCGCCAGCAAAAACCCCAAGCTCCCCACCGGCGACATTGAGGTCGTTCCCGAGAAGATCGAGGTTCTGGGCAAATGCCGCTACAACGAGCTGCCTTTTGAAATCAACCGCAGCCGGGAGGCGGACGAGACCCAGCGCCTGAAATACCGCTACCTGGACCTGAGGAATCCTGCCGTCAAGCAGAATATCATCCTGCGCTGCAACGTGATCGCCGCTTTGCGCCAGGCCATGACGGAGCACGGCTTTTTGGAGATCACCACCCCCATCCTGACCGCCTCCTCTCCCGAGGGCGCGAGGGACTATCTGGTCCCTGCCAGAAAGCACCCGGGCAAGTTCTATGCTCTGCCCCAGGCGCCCCAGCAGTTCAAGCAGCTGCTGATGACCGCCGGCTTTGACCGCTATTTCCAGATCGCCCCCTGCTTCCGCGACGAGGACGCCAGAGGCGACCGCTCCCCCGGCGAGTTCTACCAGCTGGATATGGAGATGGCCTTTGCCACCCAGGACGACGTCTTTGCCGTTTTAGAGGACGTGCTGCCCCCCATTTTTGCCAAGTACGGCACCTATAATATCGCCTCCTCCGCCCCCTTTAAGCGCATCCCCTATCTGGAGGCCATGGAGAAATACGGCTCCGACAAGCCGGACCTGCGCATTGATCTGGTGGTGCAGGATATCACCGCCCTGGTGCAGGGCACCGAATTCGGCCCCTTTGCCCCCGGCAACACCGTCAAAGCCATCGTGGTCACGGACTGCGATCTGACCAGAAAGAATATCGACAAGCTCTGCGCCGATGTTGAGGTGCAGGCCGGGACAAAGCCTTTCTGGTTCAAGGTGGACGAGAAGGGCGAGCTGGCCGGCGGCGTGGCAAAGTTCCTGGCCGACCGGAAGGACAGCATTGTCAGCGCCCTGAATCTGAAGCCCGGCTGCCTTGTGGGCGTGGCCGCAGGGGACAAGGGCACGGCCCAGAAGACCGCCGGCGTCATGCGCAAAATGCTGGGCGCCGCCGTCCCCGGACATATGGACAAGGAGCGCTATGAATTCTGCTGGATCGTGGACTTCCCCATGTACGAGATCGGCGAGGAGTCCGGCGAGCTGGAATTCTGCCACAACCCCTTCTCCATGCCCTCCGGCGGACTGGATGTGCTGCTGAAGGCCGAGCGGGGAGAGATCGACCCGCTGACCATCACCGCCGACCAGTACGACCTGGTGTGCAACGGCGTGGAGCTGTCCTCCGGCGCGGTTCGCAACCACGACCCGGAGATCATGATCAAGGCCTTTGAGATGGTGCGCCTGGGCGAGGAGGACGTGAAGAAAAAGTTCCCCGCCATGTACAACGCCTTCTGCTACGGCGCTCCCCCTCACGCGGGCATCGCCCCGGGCGTGGACCGCATGGTCATGCTCCTCTCCGGCGAGGAGAGCATCCGCGAGGTCATTGCCTTCCCCATGAACAAGAACGCCCAGGACGTGATGATGGGCGCACCCTCCACCGTCGAGCAAAAACAGCTTGACGAGCTTCACATTGCTCTGGTGGGCGAAACGGAAGAATAACAGCACTACAGGGGCGGCGGCTTTGCCGCCCCTGTTCAACTGACAGGAGGACGCTATGTTTTCCAGCGTGAAAAGTATGGGCGTCAGCGGCGTGGGCGGCTATATGGTGGCCGTGGAGGTGTATATCTCCAACGGCCTGCCCGGCTTTGAGATCGTGGGCCTGCCTGACGCTGCGGTAAAGGAGGCGCGGGAGCGCGTCCGGGCCGCCATTAAAAACAACGGATACCGCTTTCCCGTCAGCCGCATGACGGTGAATCTGGCCCCGGCGGACAAGAAAAAGGCGGGCACGGTCTACGACCTGCCCATCCTGATCGGCATATTGTCCGCCACCGGCGACATTGAACGGCCGGGGGAGGACTGCGCCTTTATCGGGGAGCTGTCCCTCACCGGGGAGCTTCGCCCCGTAGCAGGGGCGCTGCCCATGGCCATTGCCGCCATGCGCCAGGGAGTTAAGCGGCTCTTTGTCCCGGCGGATAACGCGGACGAGGCCGCCTTCGCCCAGGATATCTCCGTTTTCCCGGTGGAAAATGTGGCGCAGCTGATAAAGCACCTGCGGGGCGAGATCAGCATCCCGCCGGCAGAGCAGCCTGAGCCGGAGCGCTTTGCCCCCGGTATGCCGGATTTCTCCGACGTTAAGGGCCAGGAAAACGTAAAGCGCGCTTTTGAGATTGCCGCCGCGGGCGGACACAATATTTTAATTGTAGGCCCGCCGGGGGCGGGCAAGTCCATGATGGCAAAGCGCCTGCCCACCATCCTGCCGGACATGAGCCGGGAGGAGATGATCCAATCCACGGAGATCCATTCGGTGGCGGGGCTGACCAGCCGCGCCCACCCTATCGTATCTCTGCGGCCCTTCCGGTCACCCCACCACACGGTGTCCGCCATCGGCCTTTCCGGCGGCGGAAGCACGCCCCGGCCCGGGGAGATCAGCCTTGCCCACAACGGGGTGCTGTTTCTGGACGAGCTGCCCGAATTTCGAAACGACGCTCTTGAGGTGCTGCGCCAGCCCTTGGAGGACGGGGAAGTCACCGTGTCCCGCGTTTCGGGGACCGTGACCTTTCCCAGCCGCTTTATGCTGGTCTGCGCCATGAACCCCTGCAAATGCGGCTGGTACGGCCACCCCTCCGGCCGCTGCCGCTGCTCGGAGCGGGATATCCGCCGCTATCACAGCCGGATCTCCGGCCCGCTGCTGGACAGGATCGACATTATCGTGGAGGTCCCGGCCCTGGACTTTGAAGAGCTGAAGCGCCGCGCCCCGGCGGAGAGCTCCGCGGAGATCAAAAAGCGGGTGGACGCGGCCCGGAGCATACAGCGCCGCCGCTATCAGGACGACGGCAGCATGTGCAACGCCCATATCGGCAGCCGTGAGCTGCGGGACTTCTGCGCCCTGTCGGCGGAGTGCGAGGAGCTGATGCACGACGCCTTTGACGCCATGGGCCTGTCCGCCCGGAGCTATGACCGCATCCTCCGTGTGGCCCGCACCATTGCGGATCTGGAAGGGGAAAAGGACATCGGCGTGTCCCACATTGCCGAGGCTATACAGTACAGAACCTATGATTTCCGGGACGGTAATGTGACGTGAGCGGGAGAGAAAAATTTTCAGGCTGGAAGGTGCTGACCGGCTGTATCCTGTGTATGTTCCTGGTACAGGGCTGTGTACAGTGCTTTTCCATTTATATGCCGCAGATAGCGGCGGAGACCGGCTGGGGCGTCTCCCGGGTGGCCGTTGTGTCCTCTACCGCTGCCGGAGGCGCTTTTATTGCCAATTTACTGCTGACTCCCGCCCTGAAAAGACTCAGCGCCAAGACCGTACTTGCCGTAGGTGCGCTGTTTCTCGTTTTGCATATGTGCCTGTACAGTGTGTGTACAAATGTTTATCTGCTGTGGCTTGCGGGACTGCTGGGCGGCGTGGCCATCGGTTGGGGTACCGCCGCGCCGTGCAGCATTCTCATAAGCAACTGGTTTGTGAAAAACCGCTCCCAATACATCGCCATCGCTGTTGCCGGGTCCATGTTTGGCTCGGTGCTGCAAAATCCTGTGGCGGCCCTGCTGATTGAAAGGCTCGGCTGGCGGAGCGCTTATGTGGTGCAGAGCGTCACCGTGGGCGGTCTGGCTTTGGCCTCTGTTTTGTTTTTGATCAGCGAATCGCCGGAGAAAAAGGGACAGAAGCCCTACGGCGCGGAGCAGACCGCCGCATCGGCGGTTGTGGCATCCGGCGGTGTGGAGATAGAGGCGGCGAAAAGAAGCCTTTCTTATCCGCTCCTCGCCCTTGGCATATTTCTCATCGGGCTTTCCACCAACACGGAAAACTATATGCCGGCCTTCTGGCAGTCCAGAGGGCTGGCGCCGGTGCTCTCCTCCTGGGTGATGAGCGCCTATTCCCTTTTTGCCGCGCTTTCGTCTGTGTTGCTGTCCAGGATAAATGACAGGCTGGGTGGGAGAAACTACGTGCTGCTGACAACCCTGCTGTTTACCGCGTCCCTGCTGGTGATGACCTATACCGGCGTGGTGTCCTCCCTGCCCTGGCTCATCCTCTGTTGTATCCCATTCGCGGCGGGGGCAAAGAAATCCTCCATCCTGATTCCGCCCCTTGTGGTGGCGGAGACTTTTGGGCCGAAGCATTATTCTTCGCTTATTGGCCTTTTCGCAGCCATGCTCCAGCTGGGCATCACCGCATCCAATTTCGTAATCGGCCCGCTGCTCAGATGGGGCTATTCAATAAGCTTCAGCGCCATGGCGGTGGTGAACATCGCAGGGATGGCCTGCGTATTCCTCGCCATGTTAAAGAAGCCATACAGAACGGAGATTTGTAAATGAACGACATTATCCTACTCAAGCTGGGCGAGATCGTGCTCAAGGGTCTCAACCGGAAATCCTTTGAACAGAAGCTGATGAGCAATGTGCGCCGCAGGCTGGAGCCCATCGGCAAGTTCCGGGTCTACTGCCTCCAGTCCACGGTGTATGTGGAGGCGCAGGAGGACGGGGCGGACATGGACGCCGCGTTTGCGGCGCTGAAAAAGGTCTTCGGCGTCATCAAACTGAGCCGGGCCGCCGCCTGCGAAAAGGACAGGGACGCCATTGCCGCCCTTGCCATAGAATATCTTCGCGAGGACATGGAGCGGGTCAGAAGCTTCAAGGTGGAGTCCAAGCGCAGCGACAAGAGCTTCCCCCTGACCAGCATCCAGCTGAGTCAGTATGTGGGCGGCCTGCTGGCGGAGGCCTATCCCAATGTGCAGGTGGATGTGCATGAGCCGGAGCTCACCGTCCATCTGGAGGTCCGGGACCTGGCCGCCTATGTCCACGCCACCCCTGTGCCCGGCGCAGGCGGAATGCCCGTGGGCTCCAACGGCGTTGCGGTGACGCTGCTCTCCGGCGGCATTGACAGCCCGGTGTCCACCTATATGATCGCAAAGCGGGGCGTGCGCCTGATCCCGGTGCACTTCTTCTCCTTCCCCTATACCTCCCAGCAGGCAAAGGACAAGGTGGTGGACTTGGGGCGTCAGCTCACCGAATACTGCGGCAGAATGACCCTGGAAGTGGTGCCTTTTACCCATATCCAGGAGGAGATCCGGGACAAATGCCCGGAGGAGTATTTTACGCTCATCATGCGCCGCTTTATGATGCGCATTGCCAAGCGCATTGCGGACGCCAACGGCGCAAAGGCCGTGGTCACCGGCGAGAATCTGGGCCAGGTGGCCAGCCAGACCATGGAGGCCATGGCCTCCACCCAGGCGGTCATCGACATGCCCGTGCTCCAGCCCCTGATCGGCATGGACAAGGAGGAGATCGTGACCCTGGCCCGGAAGATCGGCACCTTTGAGACCTCTATCCTGCCCTATGAGGACTGCTGCACCGTGTTTACCCCCAGACACCCCCGGACCCACCCCAAGCTGAAGGATGTGGAGGCGGCGGAGAGTGCGCTGGATATCGCCGCTTTGGTGGATGAAGCGGTAAAGGGCATAGAAAGGATCAGGCTTGACCATGAGTAAAGCATACGATACGGAAATACTTTCTGTGGGCACGGAGCTGCTTCTGGGCCATGTGACCAACACCGACGCCCGGGACATCTCCGAAATGCTGTCCAAAATCGGCGTCAATGTGCGCTATCATACCGTGGTGGGGGATAACCCCCAGCGCCTGGAGGACTGCGTGAAGGTGGCAAAGGAGCGGGCGGATATCATCATCACCACCGGCGGACTGGGCCCCACCTGCGACGATCTGACCAAGCAGATCCTGGCCAGAGCTTTCGGCCTGGAGCTGGTACGGAACGAGGCGGAGTATCAGGGCCTTTACGAGTATATCCAGACCGGCAGAATGTTTACCCCCAACAACTTCCAACAGGCTATGCTGCCGGAGGGCTGCACGGTATTTCACAACGAATGGGGCACCGCCCCGGGTTGTGCCTTTGAAAAGGACGGGAAAACGGTCATCATGCTCCCCGGCCCGCCCAAGGAGTGCAACGCCATGTTCCGCGCCTGTGTCATCCCCTATCTGCAGAAGTTTGCCGACGGGGAGATCGTCTCTCACTCCCTGCGCATTTTCGGCCTGGGGGAAAGCACGGTGGACCAGATGTTCCGGGACGAGATGAACGCCATGACAAATCCCTCCATGGCTCCCTATGCCAAGGAGTGCGACTGCCTTCTGCAGGTGACCGCCAAGGCGGAGACCCGGGAAGAGGCGGAGGAGATGCTGAAGCCCGTCATCGCCCATGTGCGGGAAAAGCTGGGCGAGTTTGTGTACGGCATGGACGTGGAGTGCGTGGAAGAGGCGGTGATCGGCCTGCTGCGGGAAAAGCACATGCGCTTTTCCGCGGCGGAAAGCTGCACCGGCGGCGACATTGCCGGCCGCTTCACCGAGATCCCCGGCGCCAGCGAATTTTTCCTGGGCGGCGTGGTGACTTACACCAACGAAGCAAAGGCAAGGCTTCTGGGCATTGACCCGGCCCTGATCGAGGAGAAGGGCGCTGTCAGTTTTGAAGTAGCCAAGGAGATGGCCGAACGGGTGCGCACCCTGATGGGCAGCGACATCGGCGTGGGCGTCACCGGCCTTGCCGGTCCCGACGGGGACGGCGTGCATGAGGTGGGCACGGTGTTTGTCTCCCTGGCCACAGCGGAGCAGACCTGGGTCAAGGAGCTGCACATGGGCGCCTTCCGCACCCGCAGCTTCATCCGCCGCATGGCCGGAAACCATGTCTACGACATGATGCGCCGCTATCTGACCGGGCTGAATGTGTTATAAGTAAAAAATGTCATTCTGAGCGAAGCGAAGAATCCCGCAAACAGAAGCTGATCCTTCTGGATACGGGATTCTTCGTTGTCTTCTCCTCAGAATGACAGGTTTATTTTATAGATCGAAAGCGCAGAGGTCTTCCAGACTCTCCCGCTTTACGGCCAGGTACTCGCCTTCCCCGGTCAGCATCAGCACCGGCGGGCGGGGGATGCGGTTGTAGTTGGAGGCCATGGAGTAGTTGTAAGCCCCGGTGGTGCACACGGCGATATGATCACCCCGGCAGGTGTTCTCCGGCAGGTGAACCTCCGGCTGGATGATGTCACCGCTTTCACAGCAGCGGCCCACCAGATCAAAGACCGCCTCCGTGCCGCCGTCCTTTTCCGCGTGGTATACGGTGTACCGGGAGCCGTACAGGGCGTAGCGGGGGTTGTCGGTCATGCCGCCGTCCACGGCCACATAGCTCTTGTAGCCGGGGATGCGCTTGACGGAGCTGACGGTGTACAAGGTCATGCCCGCGTCCGCCACGATGCTCCGCCCCGGCTCCATCAGCACCCGGGGCAGGGGAAAGGCGTGCTTTTCGCACTGCTCCCGCAGCCGCTGGGCCACCTCGGCAATACGGGCCGGGATGTCCTGCTCCTTTTCGCTCTCCAGATACCGGGTGCCGTAGCCGCCGCCCAGATTCAGTTCCCGGAGCGTATAGCCCAGCTCGTCCCGGATCTGGGCCATAAAGCGGACCATGATATCCACGGTGCGCTGGAAAACGTCCTCTTCAAAGACCTGGGAGCCAACATGGCAGTGTACGCCACGGACCAGAAGGTTTTCCAGGCCGATGGCCTGAGCGACAAAGGCTTTCGCCTGTCCGGTCTCCACCGCCACGCCAAACTTGGAATCCACCATGCCGGTGTTCACCGCGTCGTAGGTGTGGGGGTCAATGCCCGGCGTAATGCGCAGCAGCACCTTCTGCTTTATGCCCTGCTGCCCGGCCTCCCGGTTCAGCGCCAGCAGTTCCTCCTCGTTGTCCACCACAAATACGCCCACGCCGACGCTCACGGCGTAGCGGATGTCGCTGTCCGTCTTGGCGTTGCCGTGAAAAACCATGCGCTCCGGCGGAAAGCCGGCGCTGAGGGCGGTGAAGATCTCCCCGGAGGAGACCGTGTCCACGCCCATGCCCTCCTGGGCCATGATGCGGTACATCTGCTTGAAGGACGCCGCCTTGCTGGCGTACAGGGGCAGGGAATCCCCCCCGAAGCTGCTGCGGAAGGCCTGAAGGTACATGCGGCAGTTGCGCCGTATGCGCCCTTCGTCCATCAGGTAAAGGGGCGTGCCATAGGTCTCCGCAAGCGCCGTCACATCGTGTCCGGCAAAAGTCAGGCGGCTGCCCTCCCGGCCGATATTGTCTGAAAGCATGTGTTTTGTCCTCTCCGTTTCTCCGTCTATACCGGGTGATTATACTTTTTTCAATCCGCTTTGTCAATGTAATGCGCTGAATTTACACAGGAAAAAGTTAAAAAAATGAAAGGAAATAGGGGCTTGACAAAGCAGGTACAGCTGTGTATACTAACCGTACTAACATAATTAATACAGTTAACACGGAGGTGTTAAGGTGATCAATATCAATTTCCGGGACCCGCGGCCCATCTATGAGCAGGTGCGGGACGGCTTCCGGCAGCTGATTCTCTCCGGCGTCTTGCCGGCGGGGGATAAAATGCCCTCGGTGCGGGAGCTTGCCGCCCAGCTCACCATAAACCCCAATACCATACAGCGGGCCTACCGGGAGCTGGAGACAGAGGGTTATATCTGCTCCGTTCCCGGCAGGGGCAGCTTTGTCAGCAAGACGGACGCCGCTGTGGAGCAGAGAAAGGCGGAGCTGCTGGAAAAATTCAAGGCCCTTGCAAAGGAGCTTCGGCTCATGGGCGTCACGGACGGGGAGCTTATGGCTCTCCTGAGAGGAGGAAACGAGCAATGATCCAGGTAAAAGAGCTGATAAAGAGCTTTGACGGCTTCCGGGCACTGGACGGGCTGAATATCCATGTGCCTAAAGGCGCGGTATACGGCCTGGTGGGGCCCAACGGCGCGGGAAAATCCACCGTTATCCGCCACCTGGCGGGGATCTACCGGCAGGATTCCGGCCAGGTTCTGATCGACGGACAGCCGGTGTATGAAAACCCGGAGATCAAGGGCCGCATCGCCTACATACCCGACGACATCTTCTTTTATACCCAGGCCACCATCAACGACATGATGAAGTTTTACCGCAGCGTATATCCCCGCTTCAGCCCGGAGCGCTTTGAAAAGCTGGAAGAGCTCTTTAACCTGGACAGAAAACAGCCCATGCGCAAGCTGAGCAAGGGGATGCAGAAGCAGGCGGCCTTCTGGCTTGCCATGTCCCAGTGCCCGGAGGTGGTGATCCTGGACGAGCCGGTGGACGGCCTGGACCCGGTGATGCGCCGGCAGGTCTGGAGCGCGCTGCTCTCTGACGTGGCGGAAAACGGCACCACCGTGCTGGTCTCCTCCCACAACCTGCGGGAGCTGGAGGATGTGTGCGACCATGTGGGCATCATGAACCACGGCAGAATGCTGGTGGAGCGGAGCCTTTCCGCCCTTCAGGACAACATTGTAAAGATCCAGCTGGCCTTTGCCGACGGGGGTAAACTGCCGGAGGGGCTGGAGATCCTGCACAGCTCATCCACCGGAAGATTGCAGCAGCTGATCCTGCGGGGCAGCGCGGAGGAGCTTACGGCCAAACTCTCCGCCGCAGGGCCCCTGTTTCTGGACGTGGTGCCGCTGAACCTGGAGGAGATCTTCATTTACGAGCTGGGAGGTGCTGACCATGAAGTCAAAGACATCATTGTTTAATAAGGGCGTGTCCCTGAACCTGCTGAAGCGCTACTGGCCGCTGTGGGCCGGCTATTTTGTGC
Source organism: Clostridiales bacterium (assembly GCA_022782265.1). Lineage (GTDB taxonomy): Bacteria > Bacillota > Clostridia > Oscillospirales > Oscillospiraceae > Limivicinus. The sequence goes on from JALFOM010000065.1 coordinate 23,139, forward strand.
TGCTTCTGCTGGTGACACCCGCTGCCCTGTCCGGCAGGGCGGACCGGCTGGCCCCGGGCGAGATGCTGAACTACAGCCTTCTTGGGGCCGGAGCGGACGCGGTGTATCTCTCCATGGTGGTGGGCGTGCTGGCGGCCATGGCCATGTTCAACTACCTCTATTCCACCAAAAGCTGCGGCATGATGAACATGCTGCCCATCCGCCGGGAGACCATGTTCATCACCGCCTTTCTCACCGGCCTTGTGCCGATGCTTGCCGCCGATGTGCTGGTGATGCTCATCACCGCCCTGTTTTACGGCGGAAGGCTGGTGTATTTCAAGACCCTGCTGCTGTGGCTGGCCATGGCGGTTATGGGCAATGTCAGCTTTTACGGCTTTGCGGTGTTCTGCGCTGTGCTCACCGGCAACCTGGTGGTACTGCCGGTGCTGTATCTGGTGCTGAATCTGACGGTCTATGTGGCGGAGAGAGCGGTCAGGTACCTGCTCGGCGTCTTTGTTTACGGCATGAGCACTTCAAGCTGTTCGCTGATCATCTTCTCGCCCATCATACAGCTGCTCCATTTTCTGGATGTGGATGCGGTAAACTATGTAGACGCAGACGGCGTCCTGCGGCAGGTCACCAACGCGTACCAGGTGAACGGTCTGGGCGCGCTGGTGATCTACTGTGCTGCCGGGCTTATCTGCGCGGTGCTGGCCCTGCTGATCTACCGCAAGCGGCAGATGGAGCGGGCCACGGATGTGGTGGCGGTGCCGGTCTTAAAGCCGGCGTTCAAGTACTGTATGACCTTCGGCACCGCGGTGGTGCTGGCCTATGTGGTCTATGACTGGCTGGTTCCCGGCAATGTGAGCGGCATGGCGGCCGCCCTGCTGGTGCTGCTTTTGCTGCTGGTGGGGGCGGTGATCGGTTATTACGCGGCGGAGATGCTGATGCAGAAGACCCTGAAGGTTTTTCCCGGCAAGTGGAAGGGCTGCCTGGTCAGCTGTCTCATCCTGGCGGCGCTGACCATGGCCTGGGAGTTTGACCTTTTCGGCTACGAGCGCCGCGTCCCGGAGGCGGAAGAGGTGTCCTATGCGTGGCTTTTTCAAAACGGCACCTATCTGACGGAAGAGGAGAACCTTCAGGCCCTTACGGCGCTGCACCAGCGCTTTGTGGACAACAAGGCGGAAAACGAGAGCGCGGATGAGCGCTTTACCGTCACCATCCAATACACCCTGAAAAACGGGAAAATCGTGGACCGGGAATACCCGGTCCGGTACGACCAGGAGACGCTGAACGATCCGGATTCGGACATCCGCCGGTATGAGGCGCTGGAGAATGTGGCTGAGGCCCGGAAAAACCGCATTGTGCCCTCCTTCCCGGTGACGGTAACCAATGTGGGTTACGGGAATATCTATGTGAGCTATCTTGATGAGGACGGCGAATACCAGGGGGAGAGCCTGAGCCTGACCGACGAGCAGGCCTATGCCCTGTACCAGTGCCTCCTGAAGGATCTGGAGGCGGGCACGGCCGGCAGGTTCTGGGCCGGAGACAGCGACGCGTATCTGGACACGGTGTCCAATATTGAACTCAACCTGGAATTTGTCACCGGCACGGGCGAGAATCAGAAATGGAGCTATGTATATGAAACACTGTGCCTGGACGAGGAAAACGCCCTGAACTGGGTGAGAGGGAACACGGAGTTTGCGGTGCTGACCCAGCGGGATCTCCGGATTGAAGAGGGTGAAAACGTGCCTGACGCAGTGGGCGTAACCAAAATCGGATAAGAACAGGGGAGAGCACATCGGCTCTCCCTTTTCCCGCTCAGCCTCTGTTTTTGTCCGGGTGTTTATAAAAAATATGCGCTTTGTTTAAAATTTTTTGCGAGTTTGTTCATTACAAGGTCATAAATGCCTGATATTTTATACGCGTAAAATAAATCAGCGCAAAAAGAGGTCTTCCTTATGTATGAACCCGCCGATAACGAGCAAAAAAACGAAAACACCAACCCTGAACAGCAGAGCTCCGGCGGTTACTCAGGCGACACGGACAGAGTAAACGGCGAATACCACTACAAAAACGGGTACACGCAGAAAATTTACTCCGATGCGCACTATGTTCCCGAAAACGAGAACACCGTACCACCCAGATATTACACTCCACCCGAGAAACCCGCTAAAGCCCCGAAAGAGAAAAAGCCCCACGGCAAATGGGTTAAGGCCCTGTGCCTCTGCCTGGTATGCGCCCTTCTGGGCGGCGTCTGCGGCGCAGGCATTATGGCCGGCAGCATGAACAGCAGGATCGCCGCTGTGGAGGAAAAGCTGGAAGAGCAGGCGAAAGAGACCCTGTCCATCGGAAGCCAGACTTCCTCGACGCCAGCCCCTGTCAGCACCACGACTGCCGCAAAGCCTATCGCCGCCATATACGACCAGGCCTGCAATGAGGTGGTCGGCATCACCACTGAGGTGACCTACACCAACTTCTTCGGCCAGACCAGTTCCTCCGCCGTCAGCGGCTCCGGCTTCATCGTCTCCCCGGACGGATATATTCTCACCAATTACCACGTTATCGAGTATGCCTACAAAGGCAACTATGCCATTACGGTCATGCTCCATGACGGCACCAGATATGAAGCTTCCATCGTGGGCGTTGAGGACTGCAACGACATCGCGGTTTTGAAGATCGACGCCAGCGGCCTTGACCCCGTCACCTTCGGCGACAGCGACAAGCTCTCTGTGGGCGACGATGTATACGCGGTGGGCAATCCCCTGGGCGAGCTGGAGTTTTCCATGACCACCGGCCATGTCAGCGCCCTGGACCGCCTCATCACCACCGAGGATGGTTCTGAAGCCATCAACATGTTCCAGATCGACGCGGCCGTAAACTCCGGCAACTCCGGCGGCCCCGTATATAATGCCAACGGCGAGGTAGTCGGCATTGTCACTGCAAAGTACAGTGACACCGGCGTTGAAGGACTTGGCTTTGCCATCCCCATCAACGACGCGGCCAAAATTGCCAACGACCTGATCACCAAGGGCTATGTCACCGGCAAGGCCTACATGGGCGTCTCCATTGATGAGCGCTACAACTCCATGTACAGCCAGTATTACAATATGCCCATCGGCGCCTTTGTCAAGTCCGTTGAATCGGGCAGCTGCGCGGAGAGCGCGGGCATCCAGGCCGGGGATATCATCACCAGGCTGGGCGATGTGGAAATCACGGGCTACAGTGATCTGAAGCAGGCCATCAAGCAGTACTCCGCCGGCGACAGCGCCGAGCTGGAGCTGTACAGAGCGGGCGAGAGCAGAACGCTCACCGTCACCTTTGACGAGGCCGTGCCCGACTCTGCCAATCCCTGAACGGGACATTCAATTTGCTACTTTTCTACTCCTATAAATCCTCTCTTTTCTCCCAAAACGAAGGGCCGTACAGCGAAAGCCGTACGGTTCTTTGTTTTTCGCCGGGCTTTTTTCGCGGAAATACTTGATTTTTTCCGTATATACGGTAAAATAACAATGTTTGGATATATTATTATACTCTCAGGAGGAAAAACAAAATGACTTACGAGATGGACATTGCCGGCTTAAAACGGGAACTGCCCCTGTGCAAGGTCACGGACGACCTGTACATTGGCGCCTTCGTCATGTTCGGCGATGTTGAGCTGACAGTCCACTGCGCCGCCGAGCTTCTCAAGCGCGCACCCGAGTACGATTACATCATCGCGCCGGAAGCAAAGGCGATACCCCTGCTGTACGAGATGGCCCGCCAGAGCGGAGCGGAAAAATACTTCCTGGCCCGCAAGGGTGCCAAGGCCTATATGTCCGGTGTGTTCGAGGTGAACGTGAAGTCCATCACCACCATGAGCATGCAGAAGCTGGTCATCGACACTGCCGACGCCGAGCTGATAAAGGGCAAGCGTATGCTCATCGTTGACGACGTGATCTCCACCGGCGAGTCTCTCCACGCCATGGAAGAGCTGGTGAAGCGCGCAGGCGGCATTATTGCCGGCAAGATGGCCGTCCTGGCCGAGGGCGACGCCCAGAGCAGAGACGACATCATCGTCCTGGCCCCCCTGCCCCTCTTTAACCCCGACGGCAGCGTAAAGGCATAAATTTTCCGGATATGAGGATGTGCAAAAACAGACGGCTATTTGCCGTCTGTTTTTGCATATTCGTCGTCACTCCAGCGCAGAGGATTTTCATCAATGTATTTCCATATTTCAAGATAGTCCTGTCGGCCGCGAATAACATGGTCATAATACGATCGCTGCCATATGTTCTGGCCGATCTTTCGATTAACAAAGCGTTTAAACACAGAAACGAGAGCAGGAATATCTGCGCTTGTAGGGGCCGGCGTCCCCGACGGCCCGTTTCCGCCGCGGTCAATCAAAACGATCATGTGAACATGGTTTGGCATTACCACATATTTTTCAATGGAAATATGCGTATAGGTGTCGTTGATGGAATGAATCACATTTTCAACTACTTCTCCGTATTCCGAAAGGCATATCTGTGGGCCGTCGGGGACGCCGGCCCCTACGCTGCCGAGCAGCATTTTGCGGTCTTTTGTACAGATGGTGAGAAAATAGGCCCCGTTTTGGCTGTAATTATCATTTTTCAGGCGGGAGCTTTTTCTCCTGGCATATTCTTTCATCGCTTCCCCCGGAAGAAGTCCCGCAGCAGGGCGGCGCAGTCCTCTGCCAGGACGCCGCCGAATACGGCGGGCCTGTGACCGTAATTTTCGGAAAACAGGTCGATCACGCTGCCGCAGGAGCCGGAAAGGGCCTCCCTTGCGCCGAAGACCACGGTAGGGATGCGGGAATTGATGATGGCCCCGGTACACATGGGGCAGGGCTCCAGCGTCACATAGATGCTGCATTTTTCCAGCCGCCAGTTTCCCAGGGTGGCGCAGGCCTGCCGGATGGCCTCCACCTCCGCGTGGGCGGTGGCGTCGCCGCTCTCCTCCCGCCGGTTCCGGCCCCGGCCGATGACGCGGCCTTCGCCGTCGGCAATCACGCAGCCCACCGGCACCTCACCGGCCTGAGCCGCCTCCTTTGCCAGGGCAAGAGCAAGAGACATGTATTCTTCCCGTTCCATTCTGACCTCCATTGAAGAAAAAGGGGCTGTTATACAGACCCTTTATTGTTGAAGGATTTGCCTGTGCTTATGCAAGCGCAGCGGTGATGATGGACATCTGATAGACCTCCTCCGCGTCGCAGCCGCGGGACAGGTCGTTGATGGGGGCGTTCAGGCCCTGCAGGATGGGGCCGTAGGCCGCGAAGCCGCCCAGACGCTGGGCGATCTTGTAGCCAATGTTGCCGGACTGGATCTCCGGGAAGATGAAGGTGTTGGCATAGCCTGCAACCGGGCTTCCGGGGAATTTGAGCTGGCCCACAACAGGGGAGACAGCCGCGTCAAACTGCATCTCGCCGTCGATAGCCACATCGGGGGCCATCTCCTTGGCGATAGCGGTGGCGTTGCGCACCAGGTCCACGCTGGGGCCCTTGCCGGAGCCCTTGGTGGAGTAGGACAGCATGGCAACCTTGGGGTCCATGCCGAAGACCTTGGCGGTCTTTGCGGTCTCCACGGCCACCTCGGCCAGCTGCTGGGCGGCGCTCAGGGTCACATTGCCCTCCTTGTCCAGCTTGTCCTCGTAGGAGATGTTGATGGCGCAGTCGCCCATGGCCAGCATCTCGTCGCCGCGGACCATAATGAAGCAGGAGCTCACCAGATTGGCGCCCTTCCTGGTCTTGACCAGCTGCAGAGCGGGACGCACGGTGTCGGCGGTGGAGTAGGTGGCGCCGCCCAGCAGAGCGTCGGCCACGCCCATCTTCACCAGCATGGTGCCGAAGTAGTTGCCCTTGGAGAGAGCGGCGCGGCAATCCTCGGCGCTCATCTTGCCCTTGCGGAGCTCTACCATGGTGTTGACCATCTCATCCATTTTATCGTAAGTGAGAGGATCGAGGATCTCAAGCCCCTCGATGTCGAAGCCGCCCTTGGCTGCTGCGGCCTTAACCTCGTCCACGTTGCCTACCAGGACAGGCGTCAAAAAGCCGTCTTTTTTCAGTCTTGCGGCGGACTCGAGGATACGGGCGTCGGAACCCTCGGTGTAGACGATCTTGCGGGGATTTGCCTTGAGTATCTCTACCAGATTTTCAAACATTTCTGAATACCTCCAAATAAGCGTTATTGGTTGATTTCCAACATTTTTACTTTACCACTACTTTTTCTCTTTTTCAAGGAGATTGCAAACTTTTCTGTTTACAAAGCGGAAAATTGCCATTATAATACTCCGTGTTATCATAAGAATTTGGACGTGAAAAAGAAATGAGCAGAAGCTTTCCGGAAACGCTGTCCGCCCTGCGGAAACAGAGAAATATCAGCCAGCGGTCAGCGGCAGCCGATTTGAACATAAGCCAGGCCCTTTTGAGCCACTATGAAAACGGGGCGAGAGAGCCGGGACTGGCCTTTGTCTGCCGCGCCTGCGACTATTACGGCGTAACGGCGGACTTCCTTTTGGGCCGCACGGACGAGCCTGACGGCGTGAAAAGCACGGCGGACGCGGCCAGGGCCTTTATCGGCCAGCTGCGCGCCATGGCCGACAGGGCAGAGATGGCCCTGGACGAATTTACCGGCAGAACAGACAGGGAGACAACATGACAGATCAGAAGCTTATCAGAAATTTTTCCATTATCGCCCACATTGACCACGGCAAGTCCACCCTTTCCGACCGGCTGATCGAAAAGTGCGGCGCGGTGGAGCAGCGCATCATGGAGGACCAGATCCTGGACAACATGGACCTGGAAAAGGAGCGGGGCATCACCATCAAGGCCCGGGCGGTGGGCCTGAATTACAGGGCTGCCGACGGGCAGACCTATACCCTGAACCTGATCGACACCCCGGGCCATGTGGACTTCAACTATGAGGTCAGCCGCTCTCTGGCCGCCTGCGAGGGCGCGGTGCTGGTGGTGGACGCCTCCCAGGGTGTGGAGGCCCAGACCCTTTCCAACACCTACCTGGCCCTGGACAACAATCTGGAGATCCTGCCCGTGGTGAACAAGATCGACCTGCCCGCCGCCGACCCTCAGCGGGTGAAGGACGAGATCGAGGAGATCATTGGCATCCCGGCCCAGGACGCGCCGGAGATCAGCGCCAAGGCGGGCATCAACATCGACGCGGTGCTGGACGATATCGTGAAGAACGTCCCCGCCCCTGCCGGTGATCCCAACGCGCCCTTGAAGGCCCTGATTTTCGACAGCCAGTATGACAATTACCGGGGCGTCATCGTGTTCATGCGCCTTGTGGACGGCTCCATCCGCAAAGACAGCGAGGTGCTGCTCATGTCCACCGGCGCCAGATACAAGGTGGTGGAGGTGGGACACCTGCGTCCCATCGGCCTTGACCCCTGCGAGGAGCTCTCCGCCGGTGACGTGGGCTACTTTACCGCCAGCATCAAGAACGTGGCGGACACCCAGGTGGGCGACACCGTCACGGATGCCGCCCGGCCCACGGCCCAGCCCCTGCCCGGCTACCGCCCGGCCCGGCCCATGGTCTACTGCGGCATTTATACCGAGGACGGCTCCAAATATCCCGACCTGCGGGACGCGCTGGAAAAGCTGAAGCTGAACGACGCCTCCCTGTCCTTCGAGCCGGAGAGCTCCGTGGCCCTGGGCTTCGGTTTCCGCTGCGGCTTTCTGGGCATGCTCCATATGGAGGTCATCCAGGAGCGGCTGGAGCGGGAATTTGACCTGGACCTGGTCACCACCCTGCCCTCGGTTATCTATAAGGTCATCAAGTCCGACGGCAGCGTGGTCATGGTGGATAACCCCCACAATTACCCCGACCCCACGGTGATCGCGGAGGCGGAGGAGCCCTATGTGAAGGTCTCCATCATCACCCCCAACGAGTTTGTGGGCAATATCATGCCCCTGTGCCAGGACCGCCGGGGCGAGTATAAGAACATGCAGTATCTGGACACAAGATTGGTGGAGCTGCATTATGAGATGCCCTTAAACGAGATCATCTACGACTTTTTCGACACCCTCAAGGCCCGCACCAAGGGCTATGCCTCTCTGGACTATGAGTTCTGCGCGTATAAGACCAGCGACCTTGTAAAGGTGGACATGCTCCTGAACGGCGACCAGGTGGACGCCCTCAGCTTTATCGCCCACCGGGACAAGGCCTACCCCAGAGCCAGAAAGCTCTGTGAAAAGCTGAAGGAAAATATCCCCCGCCAGCTTTTCGAGGTGCCCATTCAGGCCGCCATCGGCGGTAAGATCATCGCCCGGGAGACCGTGAAGGCCATGCGCAAGGACGTGCTGGCCAAGTGCTACGGCGGCGACATCACCCGGAAGAAGAAGCTGCTGGAGAAGCAGAAAGAAGGCAAAAAGAAGATGCGGACGCTGGGTGCGGTACAGCTGCCCACAGAAGCATTTATGGCGGTTCTCAAGCTGGACGAATGACCGTTTTGCCTTCCGGCCCTGCCGCAGGCAGGACGCGCTTTTGCGCGCACAAGCGTTTTCCCGGCAGGGAAAACCTTGGCGGAGCCGAATTCATTTCGGCGGAGCAAAAGTAAAATTGGGGTCCCCTATTACAACACCAGACGGGTG
>JALFOM010000073.1 GCA_022782265.1 Clostridiales bacterium
TGGTCAGGCGGTACTCCCGTGCGAAGGTATCAAAGGCCAGCTCCAGCGTCAGGCCGCGATAGCTGCCGATCTGTGTCGCCTCCGGGGAGAGCATCGTTTGGCACATGGTCAGCAGCGCCGCGCCCGCCTCTTTCTTGTCAGCGTAGGTGACGCCTGCCAGCGTAAGCGGAGAGAAACCGTCCGCGTTTGGGTGGGTATTTTCCTTGACCGTGGCAATATCCGCGCCATACCCGGCGATCCGCGCCTGCGTTTCCGCGATTTGTTTCGGAAAGCCCTTGCTGATGGCGTCCTCCAGCGCGTATTTCTGAGAAAGATGGTTGGCTTTCAGCAGCTTCAGCTTGGACACCTCAATGTCGAGATCCATCTTTTCCTTGATCATGGGGTTGCCGCTGGCCAGCGCCTTGATCTCGGCATAAGAAAGCGCCTGTTCGTCTACATCTTCGGCGGAGCGGACAGGCGATTTGCTGGTCATAATTTGGCTGATAAATTTCTGCTTGGATTCTACCAGCTGGTACAAATAGGCATCGAAGGTACCCTCGGTGACATAGCTGTAAATGTCCACCTCTGGGTTTTCGTTGCCCTGCCGGATAATGCGCCCCTCACGCTGCTGAAGGTCGGACGGACGCCACGGGCAGTCGAGATGGTGCAAGGCGATGAGCTTTTGCTGGCAGTTGGTGCCTGCTCCCATACGCTGGGTGCTGCCCAACAGGATACGCACCTGACCGCTCCGCACCTTGCCGAACAGGTCTTTCTTCTGTACCTCGCTCTTGGCGTTGTGGATGAAGGCGATCTCGTTTTCGGGAACGCCCAATTCCAGCAATTTCGCGCGAATATCATCATAAACGCTGAATGTGCCGTCATCCTTCGGTGTGCTGAGGTCGCAAAAGATCATTTGGGTGGAGCGTTGGTCTGCGGTGCGCCGCCAGATCTCAAACACATTCTCCGCGCACTTGGCGGCTTTGCTGTTGGGATCGCTGGGCAGCATGGGGTTGACGAGCCGCTGATCCAGCGCCAGCTTGCGGCCATCATTGGTGATAAGCAGCATATTGTCCACGCTGCTGTCCACCTGTCGGTTGCGGACCTTCTCGGCGCGCTCCGCCAGCGACGCCACGATCTCTTTCTGATACTCGGAGGGTTTCAGGGCGATGTTGTGGTAATGCGCCTCCGGCACGGGCAGCTTGAGCATATCCGCCGTCTGAATGTCCGCCACATTTTTGAATACGCTCATCAACTCCGGCAGGTTATAAAACTTGGCGAAGCGCGTCTTGGCCCGGTAGCCGGTTCCCTCCGGGGACAACTCGATTGCGGTGACGGTTTCCCCGTAGTTTGCCGCCCATGCGTCGAAGTGCTGTAAGCCCTGCTCCTCCAACGCCGACATCTGCAAGTAACGCTGGATGGTGTAAAGCTCCACCATGCTGTTGGAAATGGGGGTGCCGGTGGCAAAGACAATGCCGCGCCCTCCGGTGATCTCATCGAGGTAGCGGCACTTCATAAAGAGGTCTGAACTTTTCTGCGCCTCGGTCTGGGCAATACCGCCCACATTCCGCATTTTCGTGTAGAGAAAGAGGTTTTTGAAATAATGGCTCTCGTCGATGAAGATACGGTCAACGCCCAATTCCTCAAAGGTGACCACATCGTCCTTGCGGCTCTGGTCGTTCAGCTTGTCGATCTTGGCTTGCAGGCCCTTTTTTGTCTTCTCCATCTGTTTGATGGTGAAGTTCTCCGCTTTTTCTCGCTTGGCTTCGGAAATGCCCATCATGATTTCGTCGATCTGCTGTTCAAGAATGGCCCGCTGGCGCTCTACGCTCATGGGGATCTTCTCAAACTGGCTATGCCCGATGATAACGGCATCGTAGTCGCCGGTGGCGATGCGCCCACAGAATTTCTTGCGGTTTTTGGTTTCAAAATCCTTGCGGGTGGCGACAAGAATATTGGCCGCAGGATAGAGCTGCAAAAACTCAGTGGCCCACTGCTCTGTCAGGTGGTTGGGCACCACAAAGAGAGATTTTTGACACAGGCCCAGCCGCTTTGACTCCATCGCCGCCGCGACCATTTCAAATGTCTTGCCGGCGCCCACTACATGAGCCAGCAAAGTATTTCCACCGTAGAGAATGTGGGCGATGGCGTTGACCTGGTGCTTGCGGAGCGTGATCTCCGGGTTCATGCCCGAAAAGCTGATGTGGCTGCCATCATACTCGCGGGGGCGGTTGCTGTTGAACAGGATATTGTAGGTCTTACAGATGGCTTCGCGTCGATCAGGGTCTTTCCAGATCCATTCGGCAAAGGCGTCTTTAATGAGTTCCTGCTTGCTCTGGGCGATGGCGGTTTCCTTCTTGTTGAGGACAGCGGTTTTCCTGCCATCGGCATCGTACACATAATCAAAAATACGGACATCCTTCAAATTCAAGGTGTCCTCAATGATCTCATAGGCGTTGATGCGCTTGGTGCCGTAGGTGCTGATGGCCTTGACATTGCCGCGATCCGTGCTTTTGCCTTCGATGCGCCATTCACCTGTGATGCCGGAATAGTGGACCTTCATGCTCCATTGCGCGCTGCGGGGTGTCCCCAGCGTTTCGAAGATAAACCGGCGGACATATTCGGTGTCCAGCCATGTAGCGCCCAGCCGGACGGAGATCTCGCTGGCGGTGAGGTCGATGGGCTGCACCTGCGCCAATGCCTCAGCGTTGATCTGATACTGTGGGTCCTGTTCTGCCTTACCTTGGGCAACCGCCAATTTCTGACGCACATTGCCGGAAAGATACTCGTCCGCGGGCAGGTATTTCTCATGCCCGTCGTTCTCGCCGGTGTAAGCGGGGTTTAGGAACACCACGCCGGTCAACTCAGAAAACAGCGTTTCCTCGTCCTTGCCGGTGAGCTTGCCCATGTATTCCATATCCACATGGGCCTTTTCGCCGATGGACAGCGCCAGTGCCTCCACCGCTGTATCTACCTTTTCAGCGGGTTTGTGGCTGCGGATGGTGCGCTTGGTGAACAGGTCAGCCTTCCGTTCAGGTTCCGGTCCTCGTCCAGAATTTCCAGTGAACACAGCAGGAAGTAGGAGCTGTCCTGATTGAAGGCGATGGCGTTGCCGCGGGAATTGATGAGTCCATATTTCCGGGTAAAGGCATCGTAGAGGGCATTCAGCTTGGCTTGCTGCGCCTTGATTTCTTCATCGGGATAGTCCTCGGTCTGGTATTCCAACAGCGTCCGCACACAGTCCCGCAGCTCGATCATGCCGCGGATTCTGCTCTCTGCCGTCTTGGATACCTCCACCGGGTT
>JALFOM010000134.1 GCA_022782265.1 Clostridiales bacterium
CAGCGGCAGGCATCCAGCTGTATGGCGGTGTATCCGGCGACGCGGACCAGGCGGCAGAGGCGCTGGCTGCCGGAACGCTGGCCTATAACCCCAATGTGATGTGCAGCCACCACGGAGAGCACCACCACGAGGGCAACTGCGGTGATCATGGCTGCGGCCATCACTCCTGCGGCTGAAATAAGTGACAAAGTCACGGTATTTGTGCCGTGATTTGATAAAATATGGCTAAAGGAGGCGGTGAACCCTATGAAGCAATATGTTTGCAGTATTTGCGGCTATATTTATGACGAAGCTGCCGGTGGCAAGTGGGAAGATCTTCCTGTCGATTGGAAGTGTCCCCTGTGCGGTGCGGATAAACAGCAGTTCCGTGAGAACACCGCGCAAGCCAAGCCTGCTGCCGCGCTGGACAAGCCCCATGTGGAGAAGGAACTGTCCGCCATGGAAATGAGCATCATCTGCTCTAATCTGGCAAGAGGCTGCGAAAAACAGTATCTCTCCCAGCAGGCGGAGGACTTCCGAAAGCTGGCAGAGTTCTTCCGGTCCAAGGCGGAACCGGTGCAGGAAGCCAGCACCGCAAAGTTGCTGGAGCTCATCGAAAACGATCTCTCGGTGGGTTATCCTTATGGCAACGCGGTATCCGCGGAAAAGCCAGATCGGGGTGCCCTGCGGTGTCAGGTCTGGAGCGAAAAAGTCACCCGGATGCTCCAATCCCTGCTGACACGCTACAAAACCGAAGGGGAAAAGATGCTGGAGAATACCGGCGTCTGGGTCTGCACGGTCTGCGGCTTTGTCTATGTGGGCAACGCGGCTCCGGATCTTTGTCCGGTATGCAAGGTGCCCAGCTGGAAATTTGAAAAAGTGGAAGGGAGGGCTTGATGATGGCTGAAAAATACGCGGTGAGAAATCTTCGCCTGTGCACCAAGGACTGCCTGTGTCTCTATGTCTGTCCCAGCGGGGCCACGGATACAGAGAACAGCGTCATTGATCCAGAAAAGTGCATTGGATGCGGTGCCTGTGCCGAAGCCTGTCCGTCCTCGGCCATTTCTATGGTTCCCAAGACCCTTCCTGTGCAGCAGCCCAAGGAGGACAAGGTAGTGGAAGCCCTGCGGGGTCTGGTACAGAGTAAGGCTCAAGCCGAGAGCATTGCTTCTCAGCTACCAGATGCCCTGAGCGTGGCCGTGGAAAAATCCTCCCGGCTGATGGCGGAGGACCTGTGCCGGGAAGCAGGCTTTATGCTCCCCCAGAGTGGCAACGCCAAGGCGTTCCTGGAGCGTATCAAAGCATATCCCGGCATCCCGGCGGATGCGGTGGAATCCCTGTTACATACCATTCAATTCAATGAAAAAACGGAGGAAAAGAAAATGGAAAAGTGGAAATGCTCTGTCTGCGGCTATATTCATGAAGGCCCCATGACCCCTGATTTCAAGTGCCCTGTCTGCAAGCAGCCCGCCGACAAGTTTGTGAAGATCGAAGAGGCCGCCCCTGCGAAGAACCCCTATGCCGGTACCAAGACGGAGAAGAACCTGTGGGAAGCCTTTGCCGGTGAGAGTCAGGCCCGGAACAAGTACACCTACTTCGCCTCCGTCGCCAAGAAGGCCGGCTACGAGCAGATCGCCGCGCTGTTCCTGCACACCGCTGAGAACGAGAAGGAGCACGCCAAGTTGTGGTTCAAGGCTCTGGGCGAGCTGGGCGATACTGCCGAGAACCTGCTCCATGCCGCTGAGGGTGAGAATGCCGAGTGGACGGATATGTATGACCGTATGGCCCGTGAGGCCGACGAGGAAGGCTTCCATGAGCTGGCCGAGCAGTTCCGTGGCGTGGCTGCCATCGAGAAGGCTCATGAGGAGCGCTACCGCAAGCTGCTGAGAAACGTGGAGGCTATGGCCGTCTTTGAGAAGAGCGGCGTTACTATGTGGGAGTGCCGGAACTGCGGCCACCTGGTCGTTGGCACCAAGGCTCCCGAGGTTTGCCCCGTCTGCAAGCATCCTCAGGCCTTCTTCGAAGTGCGTGCGGAAAACTATTAAGGGGGAGTTGCTGATGAGCGCAAAATTTTACATCTGCCGCCACTGCGGCAATCTGGTGGGCGTGATCCATGACTCCGGCGTGCCTATGATGTGCTGCGGCCAGAAAATGGAGGCTCTGGAGCCCAACACTGTGGAGGCCAGCGGCGAAAAGCATCTGCCTGTGGTCACGGTGGAAGACGGTGCCATCAACGTCAATGTAGGTTCCGTGAACCATCCCATGGCTCCCGAACACTTCATTGAGTGGGTCTATGTTCAGACGGAACATGGCGGCCAGCGCAAGGCTCTGAAGCCCGGCGATGATCCCAATGTCACCTTCTCCCTAGGAGATGACAAGGCAGTGGCTGTTTACGCATACTGCAACCTCCACGGCCTGTGGATGACCGAAGTGTGATCAGGTAACAAAAAGTCAAGTGCTCGCTACCATTTTGTCAAGAAGCCGCTCGGTAAGCAGCTGTGTGGTTTCAGCGCGATTTTTCGTTGAAGTCTTTTTCATTGTTACATTCGTCTTGTTAATATACTTCCCCACCATCTGATGGAGTGGGGGTGGTGCAGATTAAGTTGCCTGAGTCGGAAAGAGGTACTTGACAATCGTTCCTGTTCAAGCTACTATCACGGCAACAAGGTTTGCCATCAAGAAAAAGCCCCGGCTCCGCCTGATTCGGCGGAGCCGGGGCTTTGACCAATACGCTGACCAATATCAGAAAATCAGCATGTGGACACAGTGGACAAGACAGTGATTTACGCCCACAGAAAGCGGGGCCAAAAGTGCCGGAAAGCACCCAATAGCAGGGCTTTGACGTCCCGACGTATCTTCACACGCAGGAGGTCACTGGTTCGAGTCCAGTAGTCTCCACCAAAA
>JALFOM010000012.1 GCA_022782265.1 Clostridiales bacterium
ACCCTGCCAAGGTGACTCATGACAACATCGCCAACTTCACCAAGCAGCTGGAGATGCTGGGCTACTCCTTCGATTGGGACCGCGTGGTCAATACCACCGACCCCAGCTACTACAAGTGGACACAGTGGATCTTCCTCCAGCTGTGGAAGAAGGGTCTGGCCTATAAGACCACCATGCCCGTCAACTGGTGTACCTCCTGCAAGTGCGTCCTGGCCAACGAGGAAGTGGTGGAGGGCGTGTGCGAGCGCTGCGGCAGCGAGGTCATCCGCAAGGAGAAGTGCCAGTGGATGCTGGGCATCACCAAGTACGCCCAGCGCCTGATCGACGATCTGGACGACCTGGATTACATCGAGCGCGTGAAGATCCAGCAGAAAAACTGGATCGGCCGCTCCACCGGCGCGGAGCTGACCTTCGACACCAATACCGGGGACAGAGTGACGGTTTACACCACCCGTCCCGACACCCTCTTCGGCGTCACCTATATGGTCATCTCCCCGGAGCATCCGCTCCTTGCCAAATGGCAGGACAAGATCAGAAACTGGGATGAGGTTGCCGCCTATCAGGAGGCCGCCGCCCACAAGTCCGACTTTGAGCGAGGCGAGCTGAACAAGGACAAGACCGGCGTCCGCCTGGAGGGCATTGAGGTCGTCAACCCAGCAACGGGAAAGACCGTGCCCATGTTCGTCTCCGACTATGTCCTCATGGGCTACGGCACCGGCATCGTCATGGGCGTGCCCGGCCACGACCAGC
Source organism: Clostridiales bacterium (assembly GCA_022782265.1). Lineage (GTDB taxonomy): Bacteria > Bacillota > Clostridia > Oscillospirales > Oscillospiraceae > Limivicinus. The sequence goes on from JALFOM010000012.1 coordinate 751, forward strand.
GCGACTGGGAGTTTGCCACCAAGTTCGGCCTGCCCATCATTGAGGTGGTCAGCGGCGGCGATATCACCAAGGAGGCCTTCGTGGCCAAGGACGACAGCGCCGTCATGGTCAACTCCGGCTTCCTCAACGGTCTGACCGTCAGAGAGGCCATCCCCGCCATGAAGAAGTACGTTGTGGAACAGGGCTGGGGCCAGGAGAAGGTCAACTACAAGCTGCGCGACTGGGTATTCTCCCGCCAGCGCTACTGGGGCGAGCCCATCCCCCTGGTCAACTGCGAGAAGTGCGGCTGGGTCCCCCTGCCGGAGAGTGAGCTGCCTCTGGTTCTGCCTCAGGTGGATTCCTATGAGCTGACCGACGACGGCGAATCCCCCCTGTCCAAGATGACCGACTGGGTAAACACCACCTGCCCCTGCTGCGGCGGCCCCGCCAAGCGCGAGACCGACACTATGCCCCAGTGGGCCGGCTCCAGCTGGTACTTCCTGCGCTATATGGATCCCCACAACGACAATGAGCTGGTCTCCAGGGAGGCCGAGGAGTACTGGGGCCCGGTGGACTGGTACAACGGCGGCATGGAGCACACCACCCTGCACCTGCTGTACAGCCGTTTCTGGCATAAGTTCCTGTACGATATCGGCGTTGTCCACACTCCCGAACCCTACGCCAAGCGCACCTCCCACGGCATGATCCTGGGCGAGGGCGGCGAAAAGATGTCCAAGTCCCGGGGCAACGTGGTCAACCCCAACGATATTGTCGACCAGTACGGCGCGGACACTATGCGCCTGCACATCATGTTCATCGGCGACTTTGAGAAGGCTGTCACCTGGTCCAATGAGGCGGTCAAGGGCTCCAAGCGCTTCCTGGACCGCTGCTGGAACCTGATGGACATCGCAAAGGACGATTTGAACGTCTCCGAAAAGAACGAGTCCATTATCCACAAGACCATCAAGAAGGTCACGGAGGACATCGACAGCCTGAAGATGAACACCGCCATTGCGGCCCTGATGACCATGGTCAACGAGTTCTATGCCAACGGCCTGACCAAGGGAGACCTGGAGCAGCTGATGCTGCTGCTCAGCCCCTTCGCGCCCCATATCACCGAGGAGATGTGGGAGCTGACCGGCTTTGCCGCCAGGTACGGCAAGATGGCCATGCAGATGCCCTGGCCCAAGTTCGACGAGACCAAGACCGTGGCCTCCCACCACGAGATGGCCGTTCAGGTCAACGGCAAGCTCCGCTCCACCATCGTCGTCCCCGCCGACGCCGACGATCAGACCGTCATCGACGCCGCCTGTGCCGACGAGAAGATCAGGCGCCAGATGGAGGGCATGCAGCTGGTAAAAACCATCGTTGTCAAAAATAAACTGATTAACCTGATTCTTAAACCTGCAAAGTAATTATTGACATTTGCCGCGTTAATCGGTATAATATCAATGTTAAAAAGCCAATTCATTGGCCCTTGAAGCGCCGCAAGGCGTATTTGGAGGGAGGGAAATACATGTCTGAAATCTACGTCAAGGAAAACGAGTCTCTGGATAACGCTCTGAAAAGATTTAAGCGCAGCTGCGCAAAGTCCGGCGTTCTTGCCGATCTGAGAAAGAAGGAGTACTATCAGAGCCCCAGCGTAAAGCGCCGCAAAAAGTCTGAGGCAGCCCGCAAGAACAAAAACAAGCGTTACTACTGATCTTTCGATCAAAAAATCCAAGGCAGCACCGAAAGGTGCTGCCTTTGTCTTTATAAAGTATCAGTAGGAACATAAAGAAGGCGCTTCCGGGTGGAAGCGCCTTTTTATGGTATTATTGCTTTACTTACTTCGTCTGGCCGTCGCCGTTTTTCCTGCTCTTACGGACAAAGATGACAACTGCGACTGCTGCTCCTGCTGCCGCGACCATCAACAGAACCCAGATCCAGATGTTGTTGGTATCGCCGGTATTTACAGTGGGCTTGGTGTTATTGGAAGTGGTTCCGGTGGCGGAGGTGACGGTGAGCTTGCCGAACTTATAGGTGATCTCGTAGTTGGCGGTGACGTCAGCCTTTGTCTCCTTGTCCTTGATGGACCGGACTTCAACGCTGTTGTCGGAGCTGCCGACCTTGGTCTGCGTGCCGGTGAACTTCAGCTCAATATTGTGGCCGCTTACCTGACCTTCAACGGTGGGGATGGTCCTGTCGGTGAGGGCCTTGCCGTCATACACCTTGGTTTTGTCGCCGGTGGTGACGGTGAGAGGACGCTTGGTGACTTCCAGGCTGCCCTTTTCTACCTTGATGTTGAACTTGGCGGTAACATCCTTGCCGGAGGCGTCCTTGATGGCAATGTTGGTAAGGGTGATCTCCTCCTTGCCGGCGTCCGTTCTGGAGCTGGCGGAGAAGGTGGCGGTAATGGTGTAGCCGGAGGGGAGTGCGGGGGTGACCTTGATGTCAGAGGCGGAGAGGGTCAGGGCGGTGCCGTCATAGACCTTGGAGGCGCCGGCGGTAACGGTGATGTCGGTGATAGCCTTGCCGGTGACTTCCAGCGTGCCTTCCTTCAGGGTGAGGGCGTAATTGGCGGTCACGTCCTTGCCGCTGGCGTCGGTGATTTTCACGGAGCCCTCCTTGATGGTGTTCTTGGAGGTGCCCACCTCGGTCTGGCTTCCGTTGATCTCAATGGCGGATACCTTGTGGCCGCTTACCAGAGAGCCGGAGGTGACCTTGGCGGTGTTCTTTGTCAGCGCCTTGGTGTCATATTCCTTGGTGGCGGACTCAGCCGTGATGGTGATGGGACGGGGAGAGACAGTGATCTTGCCGGTCTGGGTGCTGAGATTGAAGTTCGCGGTGACGTCGGTTTTGTCCTGGATGAAGGTGACGAGACCGATGGAGGCCTCGCCTTCGCCGGCATCGGTGCGCTCGCCGCTGTAGGTGACCGTAAGGGTGACGCCCTCGGGCAGCTTGCCGGAGACGATCTCGTACTCGGAAGCAGCGTGGGCAGTGCCGTCATACCCGGCCTTTACCTCCTTGGGGGCAATGGTCAGCGCAATGCGGCTGTCGCCGGAAAGGGCGTTTACGGTCAGCTTGCCCAGATTCTTGCTGACGGAGTAGTTTGCGGTGACGTCTTTGCCCTCAGCGTCCTTGACAACGACATCGGCAGTATTGTCGGAGCTGCCGGGGATGGTCTGGGAGCCGGTGACGGTGACGCTGGCGGTGTGGCCCTCAGCAAGGCCCGCAACGGTGTAGCCGTCCTTGGTCAGCGCCGTGCCGGTGTAATCGGCGGTATTGCTTTCGGTGGTGACCGTCAGGGGACGGGCGGTTACTTTCAGCGTGCCCTCGGTCACGGTGATCTCGTAGTTGTCCTTTTTGCCGTTGAGGTTGTAGGAAACGGTGTTGACCGTCTCGCCCACGTCGGTAAGGGTGCCGGTGGCCTCAACGGTCAGGCTGTCCTCGCCGAAGGTGCTGCCGGTGATTTTGGGGCTGGCAACGGTCAGAGGCTGGCCGTCATAGACCTTCTCGCCGGAGCCGGACTGGATAGTGACAGGCGCCTTGTTCACGGTCAGCGTGCCGGGGAAGATATAGATCACATAATCTTCCACAGCGTTGCCGTCGGCGTCCCGAACCTGCGCCGTGGCGCTGCAGGTAACGGAACCGGCATCGGTAATGCTGCCGTTCTCGTCCAGAACTACGCTGACGGCTTCTCCGCTTTCAAGGATGCTGTCACCGTAGACATTGTATGTGGCATTGAGGGCTGTGCCGTTGTAGGTCTGGGAGGCGTCATTGACCTGAACAACGATAACATCCTTCCACTGGGCGGCCAGCTCTGCGTTCATGAAGGGATGGACGACAGTGTCGATGGAGACTTCAGCACTGATCCCGTTTTCGTAGATCAGCTTCCAACCGGCAAATTCCTTGCAGAAGCTCTTGATGGCAGTCTCCTCCAGCTCTTTGCTGAGAGGCTCCACTTCATAACCGTTTTCACCGGGGGTGAGGGTTTCATCAGCGAACAGCTGGCCATTAAGTACGCCGTCGGTGCAGATGACCTCGATCTCTGCTTCGGGAACGATCTTCGCAAAATAAACAGAGAGGACGTATGCAGAACTTTCACCCAGATCGTTCAGGATGCAGCCGCCGTTTCCGTCGTCAGCAAAAACCTCCGGGGAGATCGTGAGCGTGTCGCCGTTTTCCGCATCAAGGTGCAAAACGGCATATTCGTTCAGCTTCAGGACCTTGCTGTCGTCATCGGGCTCTTCAACACTGAGCACGACAGACTCGACATAAAGGTCTTTGGGAACAGCAACAGAGACACCGTTTTTCTGAAGGTCGGCCAGAGAAGGCGCAAGGCCTTCGTCGTTTCCGAAATCAGCGGAGGCGGGATTCTCCGTATCGGCATAAGGCTGATAGTTCACGGGCTCTGTGCCTGTATTCTCCTGCCGCAGGTAGAAGGCGGCCTCAATGGAACCGGTAGCGATGTACTCGGCCCGTGCCGCAGGCGTCGCACCGGCAAAGGAGAACACGAACATCAGAACCAGCATGGTGCTGAAGAGTATTCTTGCTGTTCTTTTCATATTAAATCACCTCAGGAGTAATAGAATATATATGTTAATGTCACTTGCGGAAGAGACAAGTCGAAACTTGTCATAAATTTTTACCACATTGTAACTTTCTTCAAAAGCATTATAGCGAATGGCAGGGGAAAATGCAAGTGAGAATTGTAAAATAATTTCTTAAGATTACATAATATCTTCTGAATATTACAATCTGGAACAAATTCCGACCTTCAGTCGATGGGGACCAGCTTGCCCATCACCACATATCTGGCGTTGTCATATTCGTAGGTGCAGGTGGAGAGAGTGATGATCCGGTCCTCCGGGCCGACCTCCACATCGCAGTCAAAATCGGAGAAGCCCTTCATTTTTTCCAGAAAGGCGCCGTATTCCGCATCGCTGTTAAAGAAAAAGGTGTAAACCGAGGAATCCGCCGAGGTGATGAAGCCGGTGAAAAGCTCCACGCGGTAATTCTGGGTGGGGGTGTTCAGGTACATGACCGGGTGGGCGTCATAATATTCCTGCTTGCCGTAATTGCAGATGGAAGCGAACATGGAGCCGTCGTTCATGTGGTGGCCGTAGATCACGGTGTTTTTCCCGGAGAAGTCGCTGAAGCAGGCGCAGTCGATAAACAGGGAGCCGCAGCCGTTGTAGCTGCCGTCAATGTAGCGTTCAAGAAAATAGAAGTTGTCTTCCGCCTGGGCCACCGGATAGTTGATTACGGTGTCCGCGCTGTAGAGCCAGCCTACCACATACTGGCTCTGGCTCATCAGCGCGTCAAAATCCACGCTGATGGGGGAGACCTCCCGGGGGCCTTCCTCCTCGGGGCTTGCGGTCTGGGCCGGGTTCTTTTCCTTGTCGGTCTGGGTCACAAATTCTCCGCTGAGTCCGTTGTACTTCTGCTGGTCAAGCCTGTATTCATGAATGATGGAGTAGAGCTTGTATCCGCTGAAGGCGAACACGCACAGAAACACCATGCACAGTATGGTCAAAAAAAATCTTGTCTGTTTTTTCATCTTGCCCTCCTTATCAAAGGCTGTGTGTATTATACAACTGATCAAGGGAAAAAGGAAGAGGATTCTTAAAAGGTTAAGAACGTTTAAGAAATGAAGAGAATGTGGACGGAAAAGTTCATGCCCGTTCATCAAGACGTATGCCTGTCCGGAAAGTTTCCGCAGGAAAAACTTTTGCCGGATATGATATGGATTTGATTGTAAGCGGGAAAAAGAGATGGTATAATGAAAGAAAAACGAACTGGAGGCGTTGACATGGCAGACTACTCCCGGGAATACCTTGAACTTCTGGCGGAAAAATACCCCAGCAGGGCGGCCGCGTGCTCCGAGATCGTCAATCTCAGGGCCATACTCTCCCTGCCCAAGGGTACGGAACATTTTATCAGCGATCTGCACGGCGAATACGGCGCGGTGCGGCACATTCTGAATAACTGCTCCGGCGTGATTTTGGAAAAGGTGCGCCGCCTGTTTGAACAGGAGATCGGGGAGGAGCGCTGCCGGGGCCTCTGCTCGCTGATCTACTATCCCCGGGAGGAGCTGAACTGCCTGCGGGAGCAGGACAAGCTCAGCGACAGCGCGCTCCGGGATGTGCTGGAGCGGCTGCGTACCCTGGCGGAGATGCTGTCCGGCAAATACACCCGCAGCTATGTGCGAAAGCAGATGCCGGCGGACTGGAGCTTTGTGCTGGACGAGCTGCTGCATGTCCAGCGGGACGAGGAGGAAAACCAGCTGCGCTACCACGACACCCTGCTGGACACCATTGTGGAGACCGGCTCGGCGGAAGAGGTCATCGTGGCCATGTCGGAGCTGATCAAGCGTCTGGCCGTGGAGCGGCTGCACATCGTGGGCGACATTTTTGACAGGGGCAGCGAGCCTGCCCGCCTGCTGGACGCGCTGATGGAGCACCCCAACATCGACATCCAGTGGGGCAACCACGACATCCTGTGGCTGGGCGCCGCGGCGGGCAGCCCCGCCTGCATCTTCACGGTGCTGCGCATTTCCGTGGACTACGGAAACACCAATCTGCTGGAGCGGCGCTACGGCATCTCCCTGCGCCCGCTGACGGAGTTTTCCCGGAAGGTGTACGGCAGTGCCTCGGGCAGGATGCTGCACCACGCCCTGAACACCCTGGGCTTCAAGTTAGAGGGGCAGATCATCAAGCGCCACCCGGGCTACGGCATGGATTCCCGGCTGATGCTGGAGCGTATCGACTTTGAACACAACACCGTCCGCCTGGACGAGGGGGTGTACCCGCTGAACACCTCCCTCTGGCCCACCATCGACCCTGCCGACCCCTATAGGCTGACGGCGGAGGAAGAGGCCCTGGTGGAGGAATATGTGTCCGCCTTCCGGGAGAGCCAGGCCCTGCGCCGCCATATCGACTTCATTTATAAAAACGGCAGCACCTATCTCTGCTGCAACGGAAACCTGCTCTACCACGGCTGCATCCCCATGACCGGGGACGGGCAGTTTGCCCGGGTCCGCCACGGCGGAAAGTGGTACTCCGGCAAGTCTCTGCTGGACTACGCAGACATCGTGGTAAAAAGCGCCTGGGCCAATCACGATGAATCGGCGCTGGACATGATGTGGTATCTCTGGTGCGGCAACGACAGCCCCTTCTCCGGCAGGGTGTTCCACACCTTCGAGCGGGCCGTGGTGGACGACAAGAGCACCTGGGAGGAGCCGAAAAACCCCTATTTCCGCTTCTGGGACGACGAGAACGCCGCCCGTATGATCCTCCGGGAGTTCGGCCTTGACCCGGACAGCGGCCACATCATCAACGGCCACACCCCGGTAAAGGCCAAAAAGGGCGAAAGCCCGGTGAAGGCCAATGGCAAGCTCTTCGTTATCGACGGCGGCTTCTGCAAGGCCTACCAGGCTACCACCGGCATCGCGGGCTACACGCTGATCTACAATTCCCACGGCCTGCGGCTCAAATCCCACCGGCCCTTCAACGGCGTGGCGAGGGTATTGAGCAACAATGAGGACATGGAGTCTGACTCCGTGCAGGTGGAGAGCTTTGCCCGCCGCCGCTACATTGCGGATACCGACAGCGGCGCGGTGCTCTGCCGCCGGATTGAAGCACTGGAGGCGCTGCTGGCCGCCTACCGCAGCGGAGATATTCAGGAGAAATAATCGTATATTTGCCCATAAATCCCGGCTGAAAATCGGCCGGGATTTTTCACATTGGCAAAAAATATGCTATATTGGAGAAAAGTTTGCAGCGAATCAAAATGTTCTGCGACTTGATTGTCAGGGGAGGGAATCCCATGGATGATGCATCAATAATCGAATTATACTGGCAGCGGGCGGAGCGGGCCATTGCCGAGACCGACGCGGTGTACGGCCGCTTTTGCTACCGCATTGCCCACAATATCCTTTTCGACCCCCAGGATTCGGAGGAAAGCGTGAACGACACCTGGCTTGCCGCCTGGAACGCCATGCCGCCCCACCGGCCATCCAGCCTGAAAATGTTTTTAGGCAAGCTGACAAGGCGCATCTCCGTCAGCCGCCTGAGAAGAAACACCGCCGCCAAGCGGGGCGGGGGAGAGGCGGAGCTGGCGCTGGACGAGCTGGCCGAGTGCGTAAGCGCGCCGGGCGGCGTGGAGCGAGAGCTGGAGGCCAGGGAACTGGAAGCCGCCCTAAGCCGCTTTGTACGAAGCCTCCCTGAGACGGAAAGGATGCTTTTCATCGGACGGTACTGGCTCGTTTTACCGGTAAACGAGCTTGCCGCACGGCTGGGCATGAAGCCGGGCACAGCCCGCTCCACCCTCAGCCGGACCAGGAAAAGCTTAAAGGCCTATTTATGTAAGGAGGAACTATGCTGAACCGTGAAGAACTTTTTGCGGCCATAGGCGAGATTGACGACGAGCTTGTCCTGCCCGTTCTGGAGCGGCTGGAAGAGGAGCGGGAGAGACCCCGCCTGCGCGTGACCCGCAAGGCCGTGCGGGTGGCCCTGATCGCGGCAGCAATTGCGGCGCTGCTGGCTGTGACGGCGGCAGCCTCCGGCGTGTTGGGACTGAAAAGCCGCCTTGTGCCTGCGGAGACCCCGGCGGAGACTGCGGACCCCCGTCTGCCGGAACGCCGGGACCATATCTCCTTAAACGGCCTTGCGGGTTCGGATGAATATCTGGCCTGCAGCGAGTGGCTGAGCTTTTGCGACTACTATGAGGAGCAGATGGCCAGAGAGTGCCTTGCCGCGGGGAAAGAGGCGGAGGCCTGGAAGGACAGCTTCCACTCCTTTGCCGGAAATCAGGCGGAGAAGGATATCTGCCGCATCTACGGCGCCTGGGATGAGACCATGTTCAAGCGCCTTTTGGAGATCAGCGACCGTTATGATCTGCGGCTGCTCACCGACATCACCTACGCCCCCAGCCAGAGCTATCTCTTTGAAACCACCGGCCTTTCCCCCTATATCCGGGGCGTGGAGCACTATGACTACAATCTGGGCTCCTTCCTGTTTGAGGACGGCTCCTTCAAGGATGAGAGTACCCTTTCCGTAAACGGAGAACAGTACGCCTATACGCTCACCTGCATCCACGCCGGGGTGCTGTACCCCTTCTCCCTGGATATCCCAGCCGGCGCCCAGTGCCGGGAGTGGGAGCATATAAGCCCCGAGGGGATCACGCTGGATATGGCTCTGTTTGACAACGAGGGGATAAACGACCTGAAAATCTTCTGCAATTCCGATGACATGTATGTAACGCTGTCTCTGCGCTGGAGCGGAGGCACAGCGGAAGAAGCCTATGCCCGGGCAGAGCTTCTGGCGGATTGCTTTGACTTCGCCGTCCTCTGCGGAGAGTGAACACAGATTAAAAGGAAGGAGAAAACCCATGAAACGAAAGATCGCCATGCTGCTAAGCATATTTCTGATATTAACGCTCTGCTCCTGCGCGGCAAAAGAGACTGATGCGCCGGCGGAAACGGAGAATACTATCGTGGAGATCAGCCGGGGAGAAACAGCTGCGGACGTGAACAAGCTGGTGGCCTCCGCCGTGGCCTACACCGACAGCTTCCAGAGCGCCGACGGCTCCGTGAGCATTGAGATCAATCTGGAGGATGTTGAACTGCTGGAGGCTAACTTCGGCCCTGTCCGTGTGCGGCCCAGAGCGATCACCGGGGAGGAGGCGGAGCATATCGCCCGCGTCCTGTTCGGCGATGCGGAGATGCTGGATTATCTGTTCTGCCGCGACTATACGAAAGCGGAGCTGGAGGAACAGCGCGCACTGTGGCAGGAGCTTCTGGAGGGCAACGGTCTGATTGAACTCTACGGAGACGATGAAGCAGGACAGCACATGGCAAAGAACACTGCCGAAACCGTAGAAGCCTTTCTGGAAAGCAAAACAATTGAAAAGGCTCCGGAGCGTATAGAAAGAACGGCCTGTGATTTCAGCTTTAAGAAAGCGGACGAAGAAGAATCCTACGAGATCCGGGCCATCACGGAAAAGGACGGCATACCCTATTATTTCGGCGCAGTGAACAACACGGAGGGCGGCATCGGAGTGTACCATGTCTCGGCCTATCTGAGTACGGAGTACAATACACCCAATAATATGGGCGTCCACATGTTGCTGGACAGCCTTCTCAGCGAGGAGGAGCCCACATATCAGCAGCTGGAAGCGGCGAGAGAGAAGGCGGAAAAACTGATTGAAGAGCTGGATATAGGGCAGTGGCAGATCGACCGGTGCAGCAGCCGTACCGCTTTCAGCCTGGGAAGCAGAGAGCTGAAGACCATAACTGTGACTGCGGTTCCGCTTTATAACAATATCCCCATTCTGCGACAGCCCCAGCTGGGCAACCTGAAAAGCGGGGAAGAGGATGCGCAGAGCTGCTACTATCAGGATCTGAGCTTTGAATTTGCCCCGGACGGGACACTGATCTCCTTTGACTACTTTACGCCGATGGAGCTTGTTGATGACAGCGGAAGCGATACCCATACGCTGAGCTTTGCCGAGCTGATGGGCAGCATAAAGGCCTTTATGTCCCAGACCACCGCCGCCCAATATCCCCGCCCGGAAGGCACCGGCGGCACACTTGGGGCGAATGTGGTGATCAGCAGTATACAGCTTGGCTTTACAAGGGAGTCGATAGAGGGCGGCGAGGACTATATGCTGGTTCCTTCGGTGACGGTATACGGCAACTATAAAACAACCTACGAAAAGGACGGGCAGACCGATTCTTTTGATTACCGGGCAGAAAAGGGGCAGGACGTGCTGCTGATGACCTTTGACGCTGCCAACGGCGCCTCCTTTGTCCCGGGCAATAACGGCCTGCTCCTGGGATGAGCTTCCGCCGGTCTGAAAAAACGGGCCGGCCCAATGAGAAAGGAGAAAACCGATGAAACGAAAGATCGCCATGCTGCTATGCATATTTCTGACATTAACGCTCTGCTCCTGCGCGGCAGAAGAGTCAGAAGCGCCGGCAGAAACGGAGGACAGTATTATTGAGATCAGCCGGGGCGGAACGGACGGGGATGTGAACAAGCTGGCGGCCTCCGCCGTGGCCTACACTGACAGCTTCCAGAGCGCCGACGGCTCGGTGAATGTGGAGATCAATCTGGAGGACGCCTCGCTTTATGAGGGCAGCTTCCGGACCCTTCAGATCACGCCGCGCCCTTTTACCGAAAAGGAGGTACAGCATATTGCCCGGGTGCTTTTCGGCGACGCGGTATTTTATGAATACATCTTCTGCCGGGAGTACACAAAGGCAGAATTGGAAGAACAGAGGGCGTTCTGGCAGGCACTTCTGGAGAGAGAGGATCTGGACGAGCTGCACTGCGTACTGGGAACAGACGGGGAGCTTCGCAAAACAATTGAGACATCCCTTGAAAAACACAAAGTGGAGGCCGCGCCGGAGGAAATCGAGAGAACGATATGTGATTTCAGCTTAAAGCCATACGCATATTATTACGAGGACCAGGAAGAAAATGTAATGCGCGTGGAAGCGTTCAGCGAGATCGGAGGCGTCCCCTACCGTTTCCGTGCGGAGAATAATACACACGGCGTCAGAGACTTCAGCATTTCGGCATGGATTGGCTACGATACGGTGTCGCCCCTGGGCATCCGGGAGGAGGTACTGAAGGACAAGCTGCTGTGTGTAGAAAAGCCTGACCAGAATCAGATAGACGCGATAAGGGAAAAAGCGGAGAAGATAATCGCGGAGCTGGGCATGGGCCAGTGGCAGATCGATCAATGCCAATGCGAAGAAAAAACCGGTCTGGAATGGGGCACACGCTACAGTATAAAGATCACGGCAGTGCCGGTTTATAACGGGATCCCCCTGCTGCGTCAGGAGCAGCCATATACACTCAGAGGAACAGAAGAGGGAATACAAAACTGCAATTATCCCGATCTGGCCCTTTCCTTTGCCCCGGACGGCACACTTTTGACCTTTTCCCTCAACACGCCGGTGGATATTCTTGCGGTGAGCGGCGAGGAGAGCAGGATGATGAGCTTTTCCGAACTGATGGGCAGTGTAAAGACCCAGTTTTCCCGGCCTTCGGCGGATGAATATTTCATGTCTTATTATGCCTGGGACCACAGTACCGCCGAGGTCTTGATCGATAAGATCGTGCTGGGCTATGATATGCTCGCCCTGAACAATGTCCCCAGCGAGACGGTGGAGTATTGTGGTACAGAGCTGACGGTAAACAATTCGGATTTTGTGCTGGTACCCGCTGTGGCCATATATGGAAATTACCGGCTGTATGAAACATCGCCGGAGGAGGAAAACGCCTTTGATTACCGAGAGGACACGGGAGAGGACGCCCTCTTTACCATACTGAACGCGGCCAACGGCAGCATGATTGCCCCGGTGAACGGCAATATGATCCTGGACATGGGCAAATAACGGGCCATTTCCTTCAAAACAATAAAGGGGCCGCCGAAGCGACCCTCTGGGAAAGGAGACGCTATATGAAACGAAAGATCGCACTGCTTTTGAGTATACTTCTGATGCTGTCGCTCTGCTCCTGCGCGGCAGAAGAGACTGATGCGCCGGCGGAAACGGAGAATACCATCGTCGAGATCAGCCGGGGCGATTCCGGCGAGGATACCAATAAGCTGGCGGCCTCCGCCGTGGTTTATACCGACAGCTTCCAGAGCGCCGACGGCTCCGTGAGCATTGAGATCAACCTGGACGACACCTCACTTTATGAGGGCGGCTTCCGGACCCTTCAGATCACGCCCCGCCCCTTTACCGGGGAGGAGGTACAGCATATTGCCCGGGTGCTTTTCGGCGACGCGGTGTTATATGAATTTATCAACAATCGGGAGGCCACAAAGACTGAGCTTCTGGAGCAGCGGGAAGTGCTCGAAACGCTCCTGGAGGGCGATGCCCTGAAGGCGTTTTTCGCCACAGAAAACATCGATGATGGAAAGGAAACCATCAGAAGCTATCTGGATACCCATAAAGTGGAGGACGCGCCGGAGAGCGTAGAGCGGACGGTCTGCAATTTTCAGTACAAGCCATGGAGCAGCTACTATCCGGGAAACGGCGAAACAGCGGATTATTTGCTCATCAGCGCGCAGACGGAGATAGACGGCATACCCTACTGCTTCAGTGCGGCGAACAACACCAATATGGGCGTCAGAGTATTCCGCGTCGTTGCCTATATCTCAGACGATATCTCCTGGCCGTGTAATCTGAGCGAAAGACTTTATACGGAGCGGATAATGAGCACGGAAGAGCCAACCCGGGAGCAGATCGACGCTGTAAGAGAAAAGGCGGAGAAGCTGATTGAAGAACTGAACATGGGCCAGTGGATGATTGACAAGTGCGAAACCGTGGAGATGAGGCCGGGCAAGGAGACCGTCCGGGTGACGGCGGTGCCGGTGTACAACGGGATTCCCATGCTTCGTCAGCCCCAGCCCAGCAGCCTGCGGGGTGAGGAGGAAGGAATACAAAACTGCTATTACCCGGATCTGAGCATGACTTTTTCGACGGATGGTATTCTAATGTACTTTGCAATGAATACGCCGATGGAAATTACTGCCGTTAGCGAAGAGACGAGCCCCATGATGAGCTTTGCCGAAATGATGGGCAGCATAAAAACCCAGTTTTCCGGGTATTCTGCCATCCAATATACCGAAAAGTTTCGCTTTGGCGAGAATTATCATGTTGACGCCTTGATTGACAGACTCACTTTGGGCTATAACATGCTGCCGGTAAGCCAGTGCCCCACTGAAATATTGGAATATTTTGGCTCGCCCCTCTGGGTGAATAACGGAGATTTCTATCTTGTTCCCGCTGTGGCTGTATACGGTAATTTCCGGGCAAGCTCAACGTCACCTGAGGAAGCGCCCTTTGATTACCGGCAGGACTGGGAGCACGGGGACGCCCTCTTTACCATACTGAACGCGGCCAACGGCAGCATCATCGCCCCGGAGAACAGCGATATGATCCTCGGATAAAGGAGAGAATGAAAAAATGTCCTCCCAACCGGGAGGACATTCAGACTGTAGACAAAGCCTCGCAGAGTTTTTTCGCCGCAGCGAAAAAAATAATATAGTAAGTTTTCTGCGGCGACATGTGCGTCGCAGAA
>JALFOM010000014.1 GCA_022782265.1 Clostridiales bacterium
GAAGGAACAGCAGCTAAACTCCCATGCCTGCTGGCGCAGGCACCACCACATTGTATAAGTCCACGGATTGCTCCGCGCTTCGCTCTCACGATTCTTTTCCATGCTATTAACGGCCTGCTTCCCGCAATATTTCGTTTTGGATGTTTCATAGCAAATGCCACCCCATTTACAATGCCGCAAACACCCCGCAGCCCCGCTTCTTCAGCCACAGATACAGCGCCCCGCAGAGAACAAGGTCCAGCCCGATGAACGCTCCCATGTATCCTGCAAAGCCCAGCTTCCAGCCGGGGAGCAGCAGAAAGCCCACGCAAAAGAGGATGGTGTAGGCCCAGCCGCCGAACATGGCGATCATCACTCCCATGCTCTGCTTGATGACCGTGATCTCCTGCGTCCAGTTGAGATTGGGCATCTTCAGCCCCATAAACAGCCCGAACAGCGCCGAGAGCAGCACAAAGGACAGCGTCTGAACCGCCGCAAGCGCGACATCCAGCGGGGCAAAGGGGCAGACCATCGCAAGACACAATAGGCAAAACAGCATGGGGACGCCGGTGAGCAACAGCTGCATGGAAAGCTTTGCCCGAAGCGCCTGCCAGGGCTTTACCGGCAGAGACTGCATAAGCCACAGGGATTTACCCTCCAGTGATACGGAGGGAACTGCCATATCGTTCATGGAGGCGATCATGCACCCCATGGCGCACAGCAGCACCGGAACGCTGCCCGGCTTTTCGCCGAACACCTCGTTCATGACCGTGAGGAACGCCCCACCCTTCCACAGCAGCAGGATGCCACAGACGGGCAGCATCAGGATGCCCAGGCCGCAGTTGAGCATATAGTTGGGGTTGGCGAGAAACCGGGAAAATTCTTTCCCCAGCAGGGCGGAGGAGACGCTTTTCTGCCTGACGGCGGTTTCCTTATAGACCTTCCGTTCCGATTTCCCGGTGGAGGTGACCAGCTTCAAAAAGCTGCGGGAGATGAGCGCCCACATCAGGGCGAACAGTGCCGCCACAACCAGAGAAATAACCAGACACGGGATGGGGTCGCCCACGCCCGCTTGGCCGAACAGGTAGAGGGGATAGGCGGCGCCCTTGACGGCCTCGCCAAAGGCCTCTGCGTTGGATAGCAGCTCGCTGATCAGGGCCTGGGCCTTGAACACCGCGAAGTAGTACACGGCGAAAAACGCCAGAGAGACGATGACGGTAATGAGGCTCTTGCGCTTTAGCTTCAGGCTGATCTTGGCCACCACCCAGCCCAGGGCGCAGGAGACCGTCATGACAAAAACGGAGATCAGCGCGGTAAGCAGCAGCGAGCCCAGCACGGTTTGCAAGCCGAATGCCGCCTCTACCCAGTAGACAAGTATCGCCGGAAGGATCACCACGCCGGAATACAGAAGGCCCATGAGGTAAACCGTGGTCATCCGGGAGGCCATCAGCACACTCACCGGAATGGGCAAAGACAGCAGTAAATCGTTGTCCTTGGCCAGGTACAGCGTGGAGTAGGTGGTGAACACGCTGCCGAAAGCCCCCAGCAAAACGGCGATCATCCCCATCATGGCAAAGTAGAGCCAGCCCACACCGGCAGCGTGGAGAGGAGCGCAGAGGGTCTTGGCCAGCATCGCGAACATCCCACCCAGGACACCCGCCATCAGAAGGGCAAAGAGGACAAAATAGGCCGCCGTGGCCCCCTTGGAGCGGGCCTTGTTCTTTTTCGCGTTATAGAAATAGCTGCGGAATATTTCCGCCAGCTCCTTTTTTACCAAGACCTTCAGCATACTTCTCCCTCCAACTCCAGGAACACGTCCTCCAGAGACTCGTCCCCCTTGACCTCCTCCATGGCGCCGGAGCGGATGAGCCTGCCTCCCTTGATGATGGCAACTTTATCGCACAGCTTTTCCGCCACCTCAAGCACATGGGTGGAGAAGAAGATGGCCCCGCCCTCGTCGCACACCTCCCGCATCATTTCTTTCAGCAAGTGGGACGCTTTCGGGTCCAGCCCCACGAAGGGTTCATCCATGAGGATGAGCTTCGGCTCATGGAGCCAGGCGGCGATGATGGCCAGCTTCTGCTTCATGCCGTGGGAGTAGGCGGCGATGGGCTGCGCCAAATCGGCGGTGAGTTCAAAGTCGTCGGCGTATTTGCGGATGCGCGCCTGCCGCTCATTTGCGCCCACGCCGAAAATGTCGGCGATGAAATTCAGGTACTTGATGCCCGTCATGTAGTCGTACAGGTCGGGATTGTCAGGGATGTAGGCAAAGCGCCGTTTGCATTCCAAGGGATTTTCCTTGATGGATATCCCGTCAATGGTGATTTCTCCTGCGTCAAACTGCAAAATGCCCACCACGGATTTTAATGTTGTGGTCTTTCCCGCCCCGTTGTGGCCGATAAAGCCGTAAATCTCGCCGGGGGCGATGTGTAAGCTTAGATTGTCCACGGCTTTCTTCTCACCGTAGGCCTTTGTCAGATGTTCGATGTTCAGCATGATTTTCTCCTCCATCATTTTCATTTTCTAATATTTTAAGTCCTGTTTTAACATCCGTTCCTAATAACTCCTGCGCTTTTTTGAAATCATAAACCTCATTCAGCTTATCGTGGACGTGTAAAAGCTTTTCCTTGCCGTATTTTCTGATAAACAAAGCCTGCGCCTTTGCAGCCCTGCCGTCGCTGCCATTCCACGCAATCGGAAACAGCCTTCTTGATTTCAACTCCATGTCCTGCCATCAAATAATCGCCTCGTCCTCCACGATTTGACCGTCGGCGGTGACGGTGAGATACATTTTCTCCTTGTCAGCGTCAAAATGAAGCTCTCTGGTAGCCAAAACGGTTCCATCCTTACCTTTTGCAGTGATCGTAAAGGGGACAGGCGCTTCCGCATCCTTTGCGGCCATCATAATATCGTTGTCCATAAAAACGTATTTTCCGCTCTCCCAAGCGCCGCCGTCCGCGCGAAGCCCGCCACTGCTGGAGCCGTCATAGGACATGGAAACGGAAAATATGTCGTCCCGCTCCAGCTTTACATACACGCCATATCGCTCCGATTGCGGCAAAAATCCCGTCTCCCGCTCCCACAGCGCCGACTCGTTTCTGGAGATCTTGAGGATCCCTCGCTGATTTCGCCCTTGACGGGGACGGTCACGTCAAAATCTCCTGTCTCAAAAAAGCCGAACACCGCACTGAACCGAAAGCCAACATAGAGCGTCCCGTCCCGTTCCTCGCTATAGTAGCCGCAGAACCCCTCGGGAAAAGAGCCGGGATAAAACCCAGAGATATGTACTTTGTCCTCGCTTACCTCCACGGCTTCAATTCCCGCGCCCTGACAGGCTCGGAAGCCAAGCAGCTTCCACCCATAGCGGCCCGCCAGAAAGACCGCCGCCAGGATAGCCGCAGCGACCGCCAGCGCGATCACGATTCTTTTCCATGCTTTTATCGGTCTGCTTCCCAATTTCTGTTCTGAAGCGTCCATTTTTGTGGTCTCCTTTTCTCGTTTTTGTTCCCATGCTACCGCAACCGTCGCCGCGCGGATAGTACGTTTCCGCAGACATTTGTGTCTATTTTATAAATCTGAAGAGTCTGCCTGGTGCCATAGACAGAGTGAAAAGCACACCTCTGTGCCTTCGGTGTTTTTGTGAAGGGCACATAACATCCCCGCTATAACGCCAAAGCTCTTTTTCCGGGACGCTCATTTCCATATGCTCCGCTTTTACCCATTGGGGCATATTCATTATTTTATTCTGTATCTGTTTATATCGCAGGTCATTGTCGTATATCTGCATGTATCCTCCTTCGGTGTCCTGCACTGTAAAAACGCAGCGCACACCGCAAGCCCCGTGTCTAAGCATCAGGCTCTCTTGTCATAAACGCTCTCTTGTACATTGGTAAAACAATTCTCCAAAACAGCAGGCAATGGATCACCAACATTACTCCAAAAAAGATTCTTACAGCCCATTCAGGGAACAACAGTGCAATTCCATTCATATCGCCTCCGCCGAAAAAACCGCACAATATGCTCAGATACAACGGATCAATCAGCAGCATGGCAATCGTAATATAATACAGACAGGCTTTGAAGGTTTTAGATTTGACCTTGCAAATTTGAGCTGATGTCAATGTCAGCACATAAGCTGTTATCATTGTCGCCGCAACACCGACACTGCAAAAAATACCAAGCCCTGTTTCACTCATTCGTTCCTCATATATTCCAATCTGCATACCAAGCCCCATAAAATTGATCTTGCGAAACGCTCCGACAGACAGCGCATAAATCAGATGCGCGCCTTCGTGTATGATATAGTACATCAACACCGCGGAAAGCAGCCCAATATATTGACGTATGCGTTTATTCATATAATGTATCCTCCTGCTGCTTAATTTTTGCTCATTTTCCTCGTACTTCATGGATTCGGAATTCTATCCTCCGGAATCTCTGCCTGCTTGAGGAAACTATTACCTGCCTGATGTATCATGCTCATGATTTCTCCTTCCGATAAGTGCATCATACCGGTTGCTAAAAAGGAAGCGATCCCATGTGTATATATTACAGTATTTTGAACATACTGCTCTGCGT
>JALFOM010000041.1 GCA_022782265.1 Clostridiales bacterium
CAAACCTCCTGTGTTTTCTTTTTGTGGTTGCCAGACCTTCTTTAGATTAACACAGGAGGTTTCTCTCGCATATACTAAAGTATTTTTTCTCACCCCCAGTTGAACTGGGGGTTTTATTGGCGCTAAAGCACCAACAATAAAAAGTCCGTTTTTCGAACATTTTCTCGAAAAACGGACTTCGTTCACGATGTCCCGGCTGCTTGTTTTTTCAGCCGGGACACCGAGACAAAGCGTATTATACTCGACTCCCATGAAAAGTAGACTTTGTCTACTTTTCATGGCGCGTCTGCGCGTCGGAGTCTGCATGAGATGTCTTCTGCGCTTTTTTGCGCAGAAGGGCGACGCTTTAAGCGGCGTCTTTCCGATAAAAAGTGTCTTCTTTTTATCGGAAAAAGTATTAATTTTCAATAGAATCGGTACGGATGATGAAGCGTACAGAACCGGGAAGCGCGCCGCCGGTACCGGAGAAGGAGGTATACTCCTCACTCAAATCCTGCAGTGCGCGGATCCTGTCAAGCAGCACCTGTCCGTTGTCCTCCAGAACAGCGGAGAGCTTTCGGATGCCGTCGCTGTCAAACTGCGCCATGCCGTCCTTTAACTCCTGGGCCCCGGAGAGAAGCTGCGTGATGCCGTCGATGAGCGCCGCACTGCCATCTTTCAGCTGCACAGTGCCCTCTTTCAACGCAGATGCGCCGTCCGCCAGGCGGGACGCTCCGGCAGCGGCAGCAGATGCGCCTGCGGCCAGAGTGACAGAGCCGTTCTGCAAAACGGCGGTACCATCGGCAAGAGAGGAAGCACCGGACATCAGCACGGCAGAGCCGTCGCTCAGATCCGCAGCGCCGCTGGCCACATCAGACGCTCCGGCGGCAAGGGCTGCCGCACCGTCCGCCGCATCAGAGGCGCCGTTTGCCAGCTGCTGTGTTCCGGCGGTCAGTTGCTTTGCCCCAGCAGCGGCATTCCCTGCGCCTGCGCTCAGATCCTGCGCACCTGCGGCAAGCTGGTCAACACCGCCCACAAGGGTACGGGAGCTCTCGGACATGGCAGACAGTCCGCCTACAATGGTTCCCAGGCTGTTTGCCGCGGCGCCGATGCCGTCTTTTAGACTGCCCGCACCTGACGCGAGATTATCCGCTCCTGCTTTCAGTTCAGTCGAACCGGAGGAAATGCCGCCTGCGCCTTCACTAATGCCGCCTGCGTAAGCGGAGATGCTGCCCGCATCGTACTTGATTGCATTCAGATAATTATTGATGGCGGCAATGGTGTCCGCGTTTTCCTCTGTCTGGAGCGAGCCAAGCAGTCCGTAGATGGCGTCTGCATTAGCGGAGATATTGCCTGCGCTTGTGCTTATGCTCCCTGCTCCGGCTTGGATGCTGCCTGCCGCGGAGCCAATGCTTTCAAGCCCTGCCGACAGTGACCCTGCGCCGTTTTCTATCGTCTGCGCGCCCTCATAAAGGCTGCCGGACAGCGCCGATTTAATCTGCACCGTACCGCCATAGAGAGCATCCACGCTGTCCGGCAAGGAGGCCACCTGAGCCTGCATCTGCTCCAGACCGGCGTTCAAACTCTGTGTGCCGTCGTTTAAGGAATCCAGGCCGGTGGAAAGAGCGCTCATATTATCAGATACAGCCGCCGCGCCTTCCTTAAGGGAGGCTGTGCCGCCCTTCAATGCCGCCGCGCCGTCGGAGACCTGAGCCGCGCCGTCAGACAGAGCAGCTGCACCGCTGTTCAGGGCCGTTGCCCCATCAGAGACCTGTTTTGCGCCGTCAGACAGAGCCGAAACCCCATCGTTCAGCGCTGACGCGCCGTCAGAGACCTGCTTTGTGCCGCCTGCCAGTTCCGCCGCGCCGGATTTCAGATCGCCCGCCCCGCTGTCCAGACTATCGATTCCCTCGGAAAGCGTGCCGCTGCCGCTCTTGAGCTTGCTTACGCCGTCATACAGCTCGCTTGTTCCGTCTACCAGCTGGGAGGAGGCGTCTGTCAGCTGGTTTATGGCGTCCTGGAGATCGTCCAGAGTCTCCACATCGTCCAGATTCGGCTCATTGAACAGAGAATTTTCTATGATGGTTACCGTGGTAAGCAGAGAGAAATCCTCCACATCCGCTTCAATGACGACGGTCTCGGGAAGTTCCAGTTTTGCCGCCTTCCCGTCCCCGTCCTTTAGGGTGTCTAGCCCAAGGCTCTCTGACAGGCCCGGCATAGCAAGACCGACAGCAACTGTCTGGTCGCCGGTATTGATGACCTTGCCTCTGGTCACTGTGACGCCGGTGGCTTTTGCGTTATCCAGCACCAGACCGGAGATGACTATAAAGGGCTGATAGAGGGTGACCGTCTTTCCGTTCACCACACGCTGGGCGGTGATATTGTTTTTATACGAAAAGGTGATGGTTAGATGCCCTTTTGCTCCGGCGAGTTCCCCGGCGGAGACGGCTTTTCCGTCAAGGGTATAGCTTATCTTCGTGGTCACCGGCAGCTCCTGATCCGAGCTTCCCTGGTAGTAGATGTCGCTGCCGTTGGCCTGCCATACGATATCGCCGCTGCTGTTTACTGTATAGGTCTCATTTCCCTTGACGTTCTCAATGTCAGAAAGCTCTGCCCGGTCCGTGATCGTCTCCTCGCCGTCCGGGTTTTTCAGCCACGCACTTACAATGGTCTCCTCCGGGCTGCCGTCCGGGTTGGCGATAACATAGACCGTCTCTTCCTTCCCCGGCTCACTGCTCTGGGAGCGGAAAAGTGCGGAAGCAACCTCGGTGATCTGCTCGACCTCGGAAGGGGCCTCTGTCCCGGAGGCCCGGGCAGTAACGCCCCAATTGGCGCAGGAGATCAACATCAGGCCTGCCATGCCGGCAGCGATATTTTTCAGTATTCTTTGTTTCATCAAGCGATACCTCCATTAGATGATTTGTTCCTTTTTCTTCATGCCCAGGCTGGTATGTGTCACAAGGCCGTCCAGCAGCATCAGCAGGGAGGGCAGAACCAGCAGCACGGAGAGCATGCTGACCAGCGCGCCGCGGGCCAGCAGGTTGCACATGGAGCTGATCAGGTCGATATCCGAATAGACGCCCACGCCGAAGGTGGCGGCGAAAAAGCTCAGGGCGCTTACCAGCACAGAAGGCATGGCATAGGCCAGCGCCTGGGTGATGCTGGTCTTCTTGTCGTTATTGGGGCGAAGCTCCTTGTAACGGGTGGTCATCAATATGGCGTAGTCCACGGTGGAGCCAAGCTGTATCGTGCTGATGCAGATGGGCGCGATAAAGGGCATGGTAAAGCCGGTGTAATAGGGAATACCCAGATTGATAAACACCGCAAATTCGATGACCGCCACCAGAATGACCGGCAGAGAGAGGGAACGCAGCGTCAGCATAATGATGACAAATACAAAACCAATGGACACCCATGACACGACGGCAAAATCCGTGTCGGTGATCTCAATCAGGTCTTTGGTGCAGGGGGCCTCGCCAATGAGCATGCCGTTCGGGTCAACCTCCTTGAGGATGGCGTTAATCCGGTCTATCTGCTCGTTGCACTCGTCGGTGGAGACCTTATATTCGGAGTTAATCAGGATAAGCTGATAATCCTCACTTTTCAGAATACTTGTAATGTCCTTCGGGAGCATATCCTCGGGTATCATGCAGCCCAGCAGAGAATTCAGCCCCAGGGTGTTGGTAACACCGTCTACCGCTTCGATTCGTCCAATCATGTCCGCGGCGTCCGCTGCGGACAGCTTCGCGTCGCAGAGGATCATATGGGTCGTGGCGATATTGAAGTTTTCCTCCATCTTAGTGTTTGCAATAAGAAACTGCATATCGTCCTCGGAGATGCTATCCAGATCGTCACCGGAGAGAATCTGGGTAAAGTCATAGTATACTGGCGTGTTACCGTAACCGATAGCCGCGGGCACCAGGATGACCGCGAACAGCAGCAGAAAGGCCCAGGAATGTCCGGTAATCCAGGCCGCCGCTTTGCTCATATCTGGAATGAGAGTGCGGTGCATGGTCTTTGTCAGCGGCTTGTCGAACAGCAGGATCAGCGAAGGCAGGATCGTTACGCTGCCAATAACCCCCAGCAGGCAGCCTTTGGCCATCACAAGACCAATGTCCATACCCATGGTATAGCTCATAAAGCACAGGGCAAGGAAGCCTGCCATGGTGGTCAGAGAACTGCCGGAAACCGATAAAACCGTATCCCGTATAGCCAGTGCCATAGCGTCTGTATTGGACGAGCAGGACTTTTTCTGGGCGCAGTACGCATGCCAGAGGAAGATGGAGTAATCCATGGTGACAGCCAGCTGTAATACTGCGGCCAGCGCTTTGGTGATGTAAGAAATCTCGCCGAAAAAGATGTTGGTGCCCATGTTATACAGGATCGTGATGCCGATCCCCGCCAGGAAGACCGGCGGCACCAGCCAGGAATCGGTCAGCAGCTCCATGGCGGCCAGGGCGCACAGCACGGCGATGCCCACATAGACCGGCTCTTCCCGCTCACACAGAGCCTTCAGGTCAGTCACCAGGGCCGACAGGCCGGACACGAAGCACTGCTTTCCCGCAACGCTGCGTATGGTCTCGATGGCTTCTATTGTCTCGTCGGCGGAGGACGAGGTATCAAAGAATACCGCGATGATGGTAGCGTCCCCGTTGATGAATACCTTTTGCAGCTTATCCGGCAGCATCTCTTTGGGAACACTCAGGTCCACCAGGCTGTCATACCAGATGGCACTGTCCACATGGGGGATCGTTTCGATCTGCCGGCGCAGGGCGGAGATGTCCTTGTCGGCCATCCCTTCCACGACGACAAAACTGAAAGCACCTTTGCCAAACTCATCCATCAGGATGTTCTGGCCCTCCACCGTGTCGATCTCCGCGGGAGGTAGGTCAGCATATCGTAGTTGATACGCGTGGCCTGCATCCCTAAATAAGCCGGGATCATCAAAATGAGGGCCAGAATCAAGATGGGTATCCGCAGTTTAACCACTGCTTTTCCAAACTTCTCCATCGTTTGCCTCCTTTTTCAAATCACTGTTTGGAGAGTTTTCCGTCTGAATTTACCTTGAGGAATCACTCGAGAAAGATCTCCTCTTCCTCGATGGTTCTGTCGGGATATTGGTGATGAATGATTTTGACTGTTGATAGTACTGTAGTCAGATTCATAATTCCGTCTGCCAGTAGGGAGATCCCCAGCAGCACCATCAGCGCACGAACACTTCCCGACGTGCGGAACACCAGAAGAACACCAATAACGACGGTCAAAAGCGCCACAGATAGAATCAGCCACCATTGCCGGATTCCAAAGGTCTTCGCATCAATCGAAATCTGTATTTTCAGCAGACCATCGATTAAAAACGTGATGCCAACAGCGATACAGATTGTATCAATCACATCATTTGGCTCCAGAATCACCATGATGCCAAGGGCGATCACCAAGATGCCGCAGGCCAGATCATATTGAAAAGCAAGCCGGTACAGATCCCGCGACAGATAGCCGACAATTTTGATGATACCGAAAATGATCAGCACAATTCCGGTAAAGAGGCCGAAGGCGGCCAAAGAGATTTCCGGCTTTACGATCAGCAGGACGCCAAAAAAGCACAGGGCAGCAGACACCGCTATATATCCGATTTTAGCCACTCGCATAGGAGCAACCGAACGCATGGTATTGCCTCCTTTCATAGAAAATTACATGAACACCATAGAACAAATTGAGAATTGCAGCAATGGACAAGCGGGGTG
>JALFOM010000061.1 GCA_022782265.1 Clostridiales bacterium
AGAAGCATGTTCCTGTCTGGACGGTGGAAAACGGCATCGTCCATGTCAAGGTCGGCTCCGTGGAGCATCCCATGCTGCCGGAACATTACATCGAGTGGGTATCTCTTCAGACCAAGCAGGGCAATCAGCGCAAGGAACTGCATCCCGGCGAAAAGCCGGAGGTCTGCTTCGCTCTCTGCGAGGGCGATGAAGTCGAAACGGTCTACGCCTACTGCAACCTCCACAGTCTGTGGAAAGTGTGATCGTTTCTGATAAAAATAGCGAAAAGCTAACCGAATATTATTGAAAATAGACATATCATGATACAAAACAAGAAAGGAGAATCTCATTATGAAATATGTATGCGATGTGTGTGGTTGGGAATACGACGAAGAAAAGGGCTATCCGGAAGGCGGCATTGCACCGGGTACAAAATGGGAAGATATTCCGGATGATTTTGAATGCCCCGTATGTTCAGTTGGCAAAGACCGGTTTTCTGTGGCTGAGTAAGGAAGCACAACAAAACCTATAAACAAAGAGCCGTGAAGCAGTATGTAAGATACCGCTTCACGGCTCTTTCTCGCTTATATAAAAATTTGCCGTAACGTGACCTCGTCACAGAAAAATGCTTTGTCCTGCGGTATGATAAAGCCACAATCAAGAAAGAGGTGGCGAACATGAAAATCAAGCTCAATCCCGATCAAGAGATTGTCAATACCATCCGGGAAGGACTCAAGCGCACCGGCGGATACTGTCCCTGCCGCATAGAGCGCACAGAGGCAACCAAATGTATGTGCCAGGAGTTTAAGGATCAAATTGCAGATTCGGGCTTCGAGGGATTCTGCCACTGTATGTTCTATTACAAATCCTTGCAGGATTAAGGAAGGAAAGCTATGCTGTCAAAGAAACTGGCTGCCATAGATAAGACGCGGTGCGTCGCCTGCGGCGTGTGTGAAAATACCTGTCCACTGGGGGCCGTCAAGGTGCGCCGGGGCTGCTACGCCGCCGTGGAGGCGGAGCGCTGCGTAGGCTGCGGCAAGTGCGCAAAGCTCTGTCCTGTCGGCTGCATTGAGGTGAAAGTGAGGGCTGACGCATGAAAGCAAAGCATTGGTACGATTACCTGTGGGTATATGCCATCATTTATTTTGCACTGGGCTTTTTCAATATCCTGTTCGCGTGGCTGGGCATGATTGATTTTCTTCTGCCGCTGCTTTTAGCCCTCTTTGGTGGGAACAAATTCTTTTGCAACCACCTCTGCGGACGGGGTCAACTGTTCAGCAAGCTGGGAACTGACCTGAAATGCTCCCGCTGCAAGCCCACGCCCCGCTGGATGTCCTCCAAGTGGTTCCGTTACGGCTTTTTGCTCTTTTTTCTAACGATGTTCGGCAATATGGTGTTCCAGACCTATCTGGTCGCTGCTGGTGCTGCGTCCCTGCGGGAGGCCATTAAGCTGTTCTGGACATTCCGCGTGCCTTGGGGCTGGACTTATACAGCCGGTACAGTCGCTGATTGGGTGGCGCAGTTCAGCTTCGGCTTTTATAGCCTCATGCTGACCTCTCTGCTGCTGGGTCTGATCGTTATGGTGCTCTACAAGCCCCGCACATGGTGTGCGTTTTGTCCGATGGGAACCATGACGCAGGATATTTGCAAGCTGAAAAACAAAGAATAAACAAAGATAACAGAAAGGAGCCTTACTCATGGCTGAACTGAAAATTACTGCTGCGAATTTTGAAAACGAGGTACTGCGTTCCGACAAACCCGTTTTGCTGGATTTCTACGCCGACTGGTGCGGACCGTGCAAAATGCTCTCTCCCATACTGCATGAGCTTGCCGAAGAAAAAAGCGGTGCGCTCAAGGTGGGCAAGGTCAATGTGGACGAGCAGATGGAGCTGGCAATGCGTTTTCAGGTGTCCAGTATCCCGATGCTGGTCGTATTTAAGGATGGAAAGGCCGTTGCCAAATCGGTGGGCTATCGGCCTAAGTCGGAGATTGCCGCAATGGTGGAGGGCGCAAGATGAAAGTTGTAATCGTAGGCGGTGTGGCGGGCGGTGCTTCTTCCGCTGCGCGCATCCGCCGTTTGGATGAACACGCGCAGATCATTATGATCGAGCGCAGCGGCTATGTGTCCTATGCCAACTGCGGTCTGCCGTATTATGTGGGCGGTGTGATCAAGGAGCAGGAAGAATTGACGTTGCAAACTCCGGAGAGCTTCTGGGACCGTTTCCGCATTGACGTGCGGGTGCGGCAGGAGGTTACGGCCATCGACCCCGAGGGGAAAACCGTCACCGTTCACGTGCTGGACAGCGGCAAGGTCTACACGGAAACCTATGACAAGCTGCTCCTCGCCCCCGGCGCAAAGCCGACGGTTCCTGCGCTTTCCGGTGTGGACAGCGAGCAGGTCTTCACGCTGCGCACCGTGGAGGACACCCTCCGTATTCGGCGCTTTGTAGAGGGTCAGAAGCCGAAAAACGCTGTTTTGGCTGGCGGCGGCTTTATCGGTCTGGAAATGGCGGAGAACCTTGTGGAGATGGGCGTTTCCGTCACCATCGTCCAACGTCCAAAGCAGCTATTAGCGCCGCTGGATACGGATATGGCAAGCTTTGTCCATGCGGAAATGCGCAGACACGGCGTGGCTCTGCGGTTGGGTGAAACCGTCACCGGATTTCGGCAGGACGGAGATTCCGTGCTGACGCTGCTGGAGGAAAGTGAGCCGCTGCGCTCCGACATGGTGCTGCTGGCCATCGGCGTCACGCCGGACACCCATCTGGCAAAAGAGGCCGGACTTGAGCTGGGCATCCGGGGCAGCATCGCTGTCAACGAGCGGATGGAAACCTCCGTGCCGGATATCTACGCTGTGGGCGATGCCGTAGAGGTCACCCATTT
>JALFOM010000071.1 GCA_022782265.1 Clostridiales bacterium
ACTACGCCGGGCCGGACAGCAGCGGCTTTTCCTGCACCGTGCGCCCCAGAGAGTGGCCCGGCTTCCGGCTGACGGTATATCTCCGGGACTTTGAGACGCCGGCCTGGTTTCGCCGCAGTGTGATGTATCAGATCTTCCCCGACCGCTTCGCCTTTTCTCAGGACGGCACGGCGGAAAAGGGCGTGGAATACCACAAGGCCCTGGGCCAGACCCCGGAGCTGCACAGGAGCCTGGACGAGCCGGTGCGCTGGCAGCCCAGATCCTTTGAAAAAAGCTACAGCCCCGATGATTTTTACGGCGGCACCTTCAAGGGCATTGAGGAAAAGCTGCCCTATCTGAAAGAGCTGGGGATCAGCTGCATCTACCTCAACCCCATCGTAGAGGCCCGCTCCAACCACCGCTACGACGCCGCCAATTACCTGAACGCCGACCCCATATTGGGCACCAACGGCGACTTTGTCCGCCTGTGCAACAAGGCGGAGGCGCTGGGCATCCGCATCATGCTGGACGGGGTCTTCTCCCACACCGGCGCCGACAGCGTATACTTCAACCGCTACGGCAACTATCCCGGCCAGGGCGCCTGCCAGAGCAAAGCTTCACCATATTACGACTGGTACGAATTCAGCAGCTTTCCGAAGAAGTACCGCTGCTGGTGGGGCTTTGAGGATCTGCCCGAGGTGAACGAATTGAACCCCCGCTGGCAGGATTTCGTGGTCACAGGGCCTGACAGCGTGGTCAAGACCTGGCTTCGCCGGGGCGCTTCCGGCTGGCGGCTGGACGTGGCGGACGAGCTTCCGGACGAGGCACTGAGCCTGATCCGCAGGGCCGCCAGGGAGGAAAAGCCCGACGCGCCCATTCTGGGCGAGGTCTGGGAGGACGCGGTGCTGAAGGAGGGCTTCGGCGGGCGGAGGAATTACGCCCTGGGCTACTCCCTGGACAGCGTGATGAACTACCCCTTCCGGACCGCTGTTCTGGACTTCTGCCACAGGCGCATCAGCGCCTACGGCCTGCGGGATTTCCTTGTGGGCCAGCAGATGAACTATCCCAAGCCCATGTATTACTCCCTGATGAACCTGATCGGCTCCCACGACATGGAGCGGGTCCGCAGCGCCCTGGCAACAGACATTACCATCAAGAACCTGTCCCGGGAGGATCAGGTGGCGCTGAAGTTCAGCCCGGAGTCTCTGGAGAGAGCGGTGAAGCTGGAAAAGCTCTGCGCCGCCATCCAGTTTGCCATCCCCGGCGTACCCAGCGTGTATTACGGGGACGAGCAGGGCATGTGCGGCGTGAACGACCCCTTCAACCGCATGCCCTTCAAGGAGGGTGACAGAGAGCTGCATGATTATTATGTAAACCTTGCCGCGCAGCGCAACGCCAGCCCCATCCTGTCCACAGGCGAGGCGGAGTTTGCCGCAGTGTCCCAGGACGTGCTGACGGTTTTACGTTATGTAAACCAAGAGAAGGACGCTTTTGGCCTGCCCTGCGAAAACGGGGCATACCTTCTCGCCGTGAACAGGGGGGAGGAAGAGGCCCGGTTTACAGCCGACTGCACCGCCGCCGGCAAGGGCCTGGTGAAGGTCACCGTCCCGCCCCTCAGCGCAAAAATGCTTAAGCTTTGAACATCATCGCAAATCGCAAAAAAGTCCGCGCTTACCAAAACGTAAGTGCGGACTTTCAGCTTTAAAAGGATATCAATCCTCAATGGCAGCCTTGTGGATCCACTTTTTGCCCCGGAGGCGGACGGTGTAGACCAGCACCCGAAGCACCCAGTCGATAAACATGGCGATCCAGACGGCCAGCAATCCCATGTGGAACACGCGCACCAGAACGATGGCCAGGATAACCCGGCAGAGCCACATGGAGCAGATGGAGAAGATCATGGTGAACTGCACGTCCCCGGCAGCCCGCAGGCCGTAGGGGGGCATGAAGGCGAAGGCCCAGAGAATGGGCTTGACAATGCAGATGAGCCAGGTGAGCTTGATGCACAGCTCCGCCGCGGCAGGCTCCATGCCGCCCAGAATGGTGATGGGCTTCACGGCGGCGGCGATAATGGCGCAGCTGACGATGATGCCCGCCTCCCCGTACCAGGTCAGGCGCTTGATGTAGCTCTTGGCCTCGTCCAGCTTCCAGGCGCCCACGCACTGGCCCACAATGGTCACCATGGCGAGCCCTACGCCGATGGAGGCGTTGCTGGTCATCATCTCCAGCGTGGAGGTCATGGCCTGGGCCGCGATCTCGTAGGTGGCCAGGGTGGAGACGGTGGACTGGATAGCCAGCTTGCCGAACTGGAACATGCCGTTTTCAATGCCGGTGGGGATGCCGATGGCCATAATGCGCCGAATCAAACGCATATTGGGCCGGATGGACAGATAATCCCTGACAACGATGGCCTGGGTGGGGCGGCGCAGACAGATCATCACCGCCACGGCACAGATGACGCGGGAGATCAGCGTAGCCAGTGCCGCGCCGGCCACGCCCATATGAAAGCCGAAGATGAAGACCGCGTTGCCGATGACGTTGATCAGGTTTGCCACGGTGGAGATAGCCAGGGGCAGCCTGGAGTTGCCGCAGGTGCGGAACAGAGCGGCCCCGGAGTTATACAGGGCGATAAAGGGATAGGACAGGGCAGTGATGAAAAAATAGGTGAGGGAGTTTGCCATAACCTCCGCTTCCACCGAGCCGAAGATGAGGGACAGCAGCGGGCGGCGCAGCACAAGGCAGAGAACCGTGACCACCACGGACAGAGCCGTGACGGACAGCACCAGCTGTTTTCCCGCCTGACAGGCCATTTCCTCATCCCGGTGGTCGATGTACTGGGAACAGATAATGGTGCCGCCGGTGGCCATGGCGGTGAAAACATAGAGCACCAGAATGTTGATGGAGTCCACCAGGGAGACTGCGGAGATGGCGGCGGAACCGGCGTTGCTGACCATCATGGTATCCGCCGCGCCCATCAGCGCGTTCAGTACCTGCTCAATCATCAGCGGGATGATGAGCGCCCAGACCTGTTTCTTTGTAAACATTGAAAAAGCCTCTTTATATCAAAAAATCACTGACATTATATCTGTTTATGGCTTTTTGTCAACGGCTGTATGGGAAATTGCCTCTTGAAGCCGCCTTCAAGCCGTGGTACACTGATAAAAAGAAACGGAGGTTTGCCAAAATGCAGAAAATTTTGCTGGTCATAGACATGCAGAACGATTTTATCGACGGCGCGCTGGGAACGCCGGAGGCCGTCGCCATTGTGGACAAGGTGGAAGAGAAGATAAAAAGCTTCCCCGGCCGGGTGATCTTTACCCGGGACACCCATGAGGAAAACTATATGGAGACCCAGGAGGGCGGCAACCTGCCCGTGCCCCACTGCATCAGGGACAGCCAGGGCTGGCAGATCCGGGAGGAGCTGGAAAAGCTCCGCACCGAGCCTGCTGTGGACAAGCCTACCTTTGGCTCCCGGGCCCTGGGCGAGCTGCTTTTGCAGCTGGATAAGGAAGAAAAAATAGAAAGCATCACCCTTGTGGGCCTCTGCACCGACATCTGCGTCATCTCCAACGCCCTTCTGGCAAAGGCCTTTTTGCCCGAGGTCCCCATAACGGTGGACGCCTCCTGCTGCGCCGGCGTCACGCCGGAGAGCCACAAAACCGCCCTTTCCGCCATGAAAATGTGCCAGATCCGGGTGGAAAACGAATAAAGAACACATGAAATTCCGCCCTCTCAGACGAGAGGGCGGAATTTTATGTGTTCAGTTGGGCAAAGTCAACGGCATACCTTGTTCCGTTTTTGAAAACCACCCCGTCGGTGAGCCGCACCCGGAGAATGCATGTGTTGGGGTCACTTTCATCCACATGGCCGTTATGATACCAGGAGGAAAAGACCTGCCGCAGGGTGGAGATCAGCTCCCGGTTTTCCTCTTTCAGCACATGACCCAGATTTTCCGCCAGACCGTGGGCGCTGAACCACTCGCCGCTGATGGCCACCCGGGGATTTTGGGCGATCTGCCGCATTTTCCCGGACAGGGCGTGGGTGACGATGTAAAAGGCGCCGTCCCGGTAATAGCCGTTCACATCCCGGACGGAGGGCAGGTTGTCCACGGCGGTCGCCAGGGAGATCATCCGGTCCCGGCCGAAGCGCTCCTCCATGATGGCCAGTGCTTTTTCAAAATCGGTCATATCTGTGCTCCTTCCTTACAACTGTGCAGTCCTTTATCCCATAGTAGGCAAAGCAACGGAGCGCTGCTTCGTCAATCCGCTCGCCGCAGACGACGATGGGCACGGCGGGGGGACAGCCCACATTGGCGGCGGCCAGCACACGCCCGGCGCACGCTGAAACGGGGACGATCTCACTGGGGGACAGGGAAGCCTCTCGGATGGACATCACCCGCTCCGCCCGGCAAAAGCCCGGGGCCTTTTCCGAAAGAGCGGGACGACGGGGGAGGGACAGCAGGGCCTTTTCCAGCAATGCAAGGCCTGCGCTGCCTATCTCCGGTGTCAGCATCAGCACCAGAAAATCCGGGTCGGCAAACTCGCAGACAATGTTCTTTTCCCGCAGAAGGGCCGCAAGCGCTGTACCGCTGTAGCCGTAATCCTTCGCGGCCAGGGTCAGCTTCAGCGGCTCATCTCCCATCAGGGTATAGCCGTGACCGATGAGCCGGTCTTTCAGCGCCCCCGTTTCTCCCGTGAAAGCGGCAAGCCTTTCCCGGTAGCCTTCGGCCAGATAGCGGTTTGC
Organism: Clostridiales bacterium; assembly: GCA_022782265.1. Lineage (GTDB taxonomy): Bacteria > Bacillota > Clostridia > Oscillospirales > Oscillospiraceae > Limivicinus. The sequence continues at coordinate 4,723 of JALFOM010000071.1, forward strand.
CCGGTCCAGAGACTGGAGGATCAGATAGGAGGGGCTGGTGGAACCGAACAGGCACAGGGCGTTTTTGGCCTGCCGGAAGAAAAGCTCCGGCAGCCCGGACGCGATGTGCAGGTAAGCGCCGCCGGTCAGCACCGGCAGGGTCTTGTGGGCGGAGTCGCAGCACAGATCGGCCCCCAGGTCCATGGGGTGTTGGGAGCGGGGCAGAAATTTCAGGTAAGCGCCGTGGGCGTTGTCCACCAGCAGCAGCACCCCGTGCCGGTGACAGACCCGGGCAAGACCTTCAATATCCGCCGTGTTTCCCAGATAATCCGGGCTGGTGATATATACCGCGGCGGGCTTTTCCGGGGCCCGGGCCAGAAAGGCGTCCAGCTTTTCCGGGTCGGGCCTGCAAGTGAGATAGGACGCGTTTTCCTCCGGGTAAAGCCAGCTAATCTCCAGATCCAGCAGCGCCGCCGCGCTGACAAAGGCCTTGTGGGCGTTCCGACCGGCGGCGATCAGGGGGCGCTGCCCCTTTTGCCGGGCATAGATGACCGTGAGATACAGCATGGCGCGGATGCAGAGGGAGGAGCCTTCCGTGGAGTACAGGGTGGTGCAGCCGAAGAGGGAGGAGGCGTTTTCCTCACTTTCCCGGATGATGCCCGAGGCCTCATACAGGCTGTCCGCCCCGTCGATCTCCGTCAGATCATAGGGCTCCGGCCCCAGCAGGGGCGCGCCCTTGTGCCCCGGCATGTGCAGCCGCAGGGCGCCGCTGTCTGCGTAGCGGCGGGCAAAGTCACAGATAGGGGTGTTCATGCGTCCTGCGCGTCCAGCGCTCTGGCCGCGGCCACCATGATGGCGCACTCCATCCGCTTGCGAAACAGCCGGCAGCCGTATTCGTAAATGCCGGTGATGGCGCCGGTGGCGTGGTAGGCGTTGGCAGCGCAGCCGCCGGAGCAGTAGAGCCTAGCCCAGCAGTCCCGGCATTCGGGGTGGGCGTAGACATTGCAGGCGGCAAATTCGGCCCGGCGCTCCGTGTTGGTCACGCCGTCCCAGATGTTGCCCAGCCTGAATTTCTCGTCGCCCACAAACTGGTGGCAGGGGTACAGGTCACCCCAGGGGGTGACGGCCATATATTCGGTGCCGGAGCCGCAGCCGGAGATGCGCTTATAGATGCAGGGGCCGCCGCTTAAATCCAGCATGTAATGGTAGAAGGTGAAGGGCTTACCCTCCCTGTCCCGCCGGAGCATCAGCTCCGCAAGCTGCTCATACTGCGCACAGACGACAGGGAAGTCCTCCTCCGTCAGGGCGGAGGAATCGCCGGGGGCGCAGACCACCGGCTCCATGCTCAGCTCCGTGAAGCCCAGGTCCAGCATCTGCTGTATGTCCTTGAGAAAATCGGGGTTTGCGTGGGTAAAGGTGCCCCGCATGTAATAGTTCTTTCCGCCCCGGGCAGCCACCAACTTCTGGAACCTGGGGACGATCCGCTCCCAGCTGCCGTTGCCGGCGTAGTCCACCCGGTAGCGGTCGTGGATCTCCTTCCGGCCGTCCAGACTGAGCACCACATTGCTCATCTCCCGGTTGGCAAAGTCGATCACGTCGTCGTCGATCAGCAGGCCGTTGGTGGTCAGAGTAAAGCGGAAATTCTTGTTGTGTTCCTTCTCAATGCTCCGGGCGTAGGCCACCAGATCCTTGACCACCTGGAAGTTCATCAGCGGCTCGCCGCCGAAGAAGTCCACCTCCAGATTCCGGCGGGTGCCGGAGTTGGCGATGAGAAAATCCAGTGCCTGCTTGCCCACCTCAAAGCTCATCACCGCCCGCTCGCCGTGATATTTGCCCTGGCTGGCAAAGCAGTAGGCGCAGTTGAGGTTGCAGGTGTGGGCCACATGCAGGCACAGGGCCTTGACCACCCCGGCGGTCTTCTCCTTCAGGCTGCCCGCCATGGGTTCAAAGGTGTCGGGGGTGAAAAGCTGCCCCGCGTCCCGGAGAGCGGCAATCTGCTCCCAGCACTCCTCCAGATCCCGGCGGGTGATCTCCTCCCGGCCGGCGTACTTCTCCGCCGCGGCCTTGATGACGGTCTCCCGGTCGTTGCCCTCGAAGAGGGAAATCATGTGGTAGGCCACCTCGTCCACCACATGCACGGAGCCGGAGCAGACGTCCAGCACGATGTTGTAGCCGCCCAGTTTATATTGATGGATCATGTCTCTGTCTCCTTGAACTCATAGTAAAAATGCCGCCCTTGAAGGCGGCATTTTAATACCCTGCAATTACTTGCGGTCCTTGCTGTTCTCGCACTGCTGGTTGGCGATACCGCAGCTGGTCTTGCAAGCGGACTGGCAGGAAGTCTGGCACTCACCGCAGCCGCCATTCTTGGCGCTCTCGCAGAGATTGCGGGTTTTGATCGTCTTGATATGTTCCATGGTAAAGACCTCCGTTCGTTTTTACCCTGAGATGTTACCATATTTTTGCCCCGCCGTCAATACGATACGCAATTTTTCGGCGGGGAAAGGAGCGGCAGGCGCGGCTTTCCGCTCAGCCCGCGCCCTGTGCCCCTTCCCATTTGAACAGCAGCACCCCGGCGATCATCAGCCCCAGGCCCAGCCATTTGCTCCAGACGAAGGGCACTTTTTCGCTGCCCAGGAGGCCGAAGGCGTCGATGGCGGCGGCCACCAGCAGCTGGGAGATCAGGATGATGGAGATGGCGTAGGTAGGGCTCAGCTGGCCGATGGACAGCATGACCGTGATGGTGATGACAAGGCCCAGCACGCCCCCTGTCCAATATACCCAGTTTACTTCCCTGATGGCGGAAAAATTGCCCTTACCCAGAAAGAAGCAGGCAAGAAGCCCCAGCAAAAAGGCTGTGCCCTGGACAAAGGCGTTGGATTCGTACAGGCCGATCCTGTCGCTGAGCCGGGTGTTGATTACCCCCTGAAAGCTCATGGCGGCCCCCGCCAGAATGCTCATGATCACGCCGAACATAAAAATCACCTCCCGGATAGCATTTCCCGGAAGGGCCTGGCTATGCAAAAAACCCGCCCCTGTTGCGCTTTTCGCTGGCAGAGGCGGGTTTTCTGTTATCCGGAATTGGTTTAGCTGAGAGCCTGTCCGTTGACAAAATAGGTGGAGCGTACCTTGTGGTTCAGATCCTCCGTGTCGCGGTTTTTCAGCATGGTAAAAATGCGCTCATGGGCGTAATACAGCTCGTCAGCCCGGTCGTTTTTCAGCATGTGCTCAACGCTCTCATAGCGCATGGCATGGGTCAGCGTGCGCACCATGTTGCTGATTTTGTTCACCATCTCGTTGCCGCCAAGATCGTTGAGCTCTTCATGAAAGCGGTCGTCCGCGCAAAAAACCGTGTCCAGATCGGGCTTGTCGGCCATGCAGGCTTCCTTCAGACGGGCCAGAGGCTCCCGGAGCTTTTCAATCTCCTCATCAGAGGCCTTGGCCATCACAATGCGCATTACGCCTACCTCCATCATCTCCCGCAGCTCCATCAGACCGTCGTAGCTGTCGCCCTGATTCAGGATGATCCCGTAGAGCATGGGGTCGATGAGAGAGTTGGAAAAACCGGAGCAGACAAAGGTTCCCTCCGGGCGCCGGATCTCCAGAACACCCATAAACACAAGAATCTTCACCGCCTCCCGCACGGTGTTGCGCGAGACGCCCACCAGATCGGCCAGGTCGTTTTCCGTGGGGATTTTGCTGCCGGGGGTATATTCCCGGCGCATGATCGCGCCGGTCAGGTAATTGATGGTTTGCTGAACGGCAGAGGGGACACTGGATTTGTTGGCCTTTTTCTCTGGCATAGTTGATCCTTCCAAGTCATAAATTGCGTTTTCTTGACTATTTATTTTAACAATTAGGCCCGGAAAAGTCAAGAAATTCGTTTTAAAGTGATAGTGAACGATAACTTCGACAAAAAAATGTTAAACTTTTTGGTTATTTCGCTAAAAAGCCAGTGCTTGAATTTATCGAAGTTCCCGAAAATTTATTGAATTCGACAAAAATGGTTGACTTTTCTTTTCTTAAAGCTTATCCTTTAACCATCCAACGTAGAACGTTGGGTGTTGAAAACGTTCTACCCCATAGAAAACAAAAAATGAACAGAAGGGACGCAAGACAATGAAAAAGACAATCGCATTTTTCCTGATTCTCGCAATGATGTTCGCCCTGTGCGCATGCGGCAGCTCCGGCAGCTCCGCCTCCACGGCCACGGGAGACGGCGAAGCAAAGTATGACAGCATTACCCTTACCATGGCAGTAAACGGCACGGATACCCAGATTGACACCAAGGTTGCCAACTACTTCAAGGAACTGGTTGAGGAAGAGAGCCAGGGCAGCATTATCATCGAGGTCTATCCCAACGACCAGCTGGCCGGCGGCAACGCCACCAAGGGCATCGAAATGATCGCCGACGGCTCCACCGACCTGGCCGCCTACGCCACCAGCGTTCTCAGCGTTCTTGACGAGCGCCTGTCCATCGGCACTGTCCCCTGGATGTTCAATAATTACACCGAGGCCAGAGAGACCATCGACGCCACCGGCCTTGCCTACTACGACAGCATTCTTCAGGAGCAGGGCATTACCGCCATCGGCTCTTTCCACAACGGCTTCCGGCAGCTGACCAACAGCAAGCGGGCTGTGACCGCCCCTGAGGATCTGAAGGGTCTGAAGATCCGTGTTCCCGGCAGCGAGGTCTACATGAACTTCTTCAAGGCTTTCGGCGCTGACCCTGTGGCCATGAACTGGAGCGAGGTTTTCACCGCTCTCCAGCAGGGCACCATTGACGGCCAGGAAAACGGCGTCAGCATCACCTCCACCTCCGGCGTGGTGGAAGTCCAGAAGTACATGACCATCTGGAACTACACCTATGAAAACGACCTGTTCCTGGCCAACAGCACCATCTGGAACACCCTCAGCGAGGCCACCCGCCAGATGCTCACCGAGAAGGCTGTAGAGGCCTGCAACTGGGGCCGCGACCAGGTGGAGGCCGAGCAGGAGACCCTGATCGCCGAATTTGAGGAGCAGGGCATGGAAGTGACCATCCTGACTCCCGAGCAGCTGGCTCCCTTCCAGGAAGTCGTGAAGGATCTGCGCCAGAGCTTCTTTGAAAAGTACGGCGAGGAAGCCTGCGCCGCCTTCGGCGTGGAGCTTGGCTGAACAGCAAACAGACTCATGCTTTCTGCTGAGGGCAGGTTCGCCCTGCCCTCAGCATTCTTTATCAAACAACAGGGGAGTTACTATGAATAAAGTACTTGACAATATTGAAGAGGTACTTGTCTGTGTATGTCTCGTGGTGATGACCGGACTTACTTTTGTCAATGTCATCGCCCGTTATGTATTCAGCGCGTCCCTCTCGTTCTCCGAGGAGATCACCACCTATCTTTTCGTCCTGCTGAGTCTGCTGGGCTCGGCCATCGCCGCAAAGCGGGGCGCTCACCTGGGCCTGACCATCATAACCGACCGGGTCGGACCCAAAATGGGCCGGATTCTGGGCGTTGTCTCCATGGCCTTCGCTACAGCTTTTTCCGCCATTATCTGCTATTTCGGCTTTTTCATGGCCCTCAACCAGTTCAACAAGGGCCAGCTCACCGCCGGTACCCAGCTGCCGGAGTGGATATTCGGCGCCTTTGTGCCCGTGGGCGCTCTGTTCGTGACCATCCGTTTCGGCCAGAACCTGGTCCGCCTGCTCACCGGCAAGGACATTGAGCACGAGGACGTGGTGGCTGAGGCGCTTGAAAACGCGGAAGAAGCCGACCAGATCCAGGGTAGGGAGGAATAAACATGGAAGCATTGGTATTGTTCGTTGTCTTTGCCGTTCTGCTGCTCCTGGGCACGCCTATCGCGGTCTGCCTGGGCGTCTCCAGTATCCTGGCCATGCTGGTACTGGGCGCGGGCCGTCCCGTGTCCGTGGTCCTGGGGACGGTTCCCCAGCTTGTCTCCGCCGCCACAAGCAAATCTGTGCTGCTGGCCATCCCGTTTTTCATTCTGGGCGGAAACATCATGGAAAAATCCGGAATCTCCGGCAAGCTCATCAGCCTGGCTGAGGCCTGTGTGGGCCACCTGAAGGGCGGCGTGGCCATGGTCTGCGTCATTGTGGCCTGCTTCTTCGCCGCCATCTCCGGCTCCGGCCCGGCTACCGTGGCCGCTCTGGGCCTGATCCTTATCCCCGCAATGGTCAAGGTGGGCTATGACGCCCCCTTTGCCGCCGCCCTGATGGCAACGGCAGGCGCCATCGGCGTCATCATCCCGCCCTCCATCACCTTTGTGGTCTACGGCTCTATTTCCGATACCTCCATCGGCTCTCTGTTCATCTCCGGCGTGATCCCCGGACTGCTGATGGGCGCGGCGCTGATCATCATCACCCTGTGGCTTGGCAGAAAGAGTGATCTCAAGCGTCTGCCCAAGGCCACCGGACGCCAGCGCTGGATCGCCTTCAAGGACGCCTTCTGGGGCCTGCTGATGCCCGTCATCATCCTTGGCGGCATTTACGGCGGCATTTTCACCCCCACTGAAGCGGCGGCAGTCTCCGCGGTCTACGGGCTTGTGATCGGCATTTTCATCTATAAGACGCTGAAAATCAAGCAGCTGAAAAAGATCCTGATCGACACGGCCTCCACCACCGCCACCGTTATGTTCATCACCGCGGCCGCCACGCTCTTTGCCTATGTGCTCACCCGCGCCCGCATTGACGTGGCAATCAGCGGCATGCTCACCGACATCGCCGGGGGCAATCAGATCATCTTCCTGCTGATCGTGAACGTTGTGCTGCTCATCGCCGGCTGCTTTTTGGATTCCACTTCCGCGCTGTACATCTTCACCCCGCTGTTTGTCCCTGTGGCCCAGGCCCTGGGCATGAATCTGATCCACTTCGGCACCATCATGATCGTGAACCTGGCCATCGGCCTTGTGACGCCTCCTGTGGGTGTGAACCTGTATGTGGCCTGCGGCATTGCGGACACCAGTCTGAAGAAGATCTCCGTCTCCGTGATCCCGCTGCTGGTGGCGGCGCTGATCGTTCTGTTGCTGGTGACCTATGTGCCCTCCCTGTCCCTGTGCCTTTTAGGCGGCTGAGAAAGACGGGCAAAAACGAGATAAGCGCCGCGCAGAATAACGCGGCTGAAAGAAAGGGCTAATGAAATGAAAGAAAACCTCAACGTAGTTCAGCTCAAAAATAAATGTATTGACCTGAAAAAGCACGCTATATCCATGATCTACAAGGCCCAGTCCGGCCACCCCGGCGGCTCTCTCTCCATCGCGGACTTTGTGACCGCCTGCTACTGGCATGCCATGGACGTAGATCCGAAAAACCCCAAATGGGAGGATCGGGACCGCTTTGTCCTCTCCAAGGGCCACACCTGCCCGGCCCAGTACGCCGCCCTGGCCATGAAGGGCTATTTTGACCTGAGCGTGCTGGATACGCTCCGCAGGGAGGGCTCCATCCTTCAGGGCCATCCCGACATGAAGAAGTGCCCCGGCATTGATATCTCCACCGGCTCTCTGGGACAGGGCTTTGCCTGCGCCGCCGGTATGGCGCTGGCGGCAAAGCTGGACGGCAAAAGCTATAAGGTGTTCTGCGCCCTGGGCGACGGCGAGTGCAACGAGGGCGAGGTCTGGGAGGCCGCCGGTACGGCGTATAAGTATAAGCTGGACAACCTGATCGCCTTTGTGGACTGGAACAACCTCCAGCTGGACGGCACCTGCGAGGAGATCATGCCCCCGGTGGACCTGGCCAAGAAGTTCGAGGCCTTCGGCTTCCAGGTCTGGCAGATCGACGGCAATGACATGGAGCAGGTGGTCCGGGCACTGGATGAGGCCCTGGCCGCCAAAAACGGCCTGCCCAAGTGCATCGTGGGCAAGACCGTCAAGGGCAAGGGCGTTTCCTACATGGAAAACCAGTGCGGCTGGCACGGAACCGCGCCCAATGACGAGCAGTACAGGCAGGCCATGGAAGAGCTGGACAGGCAGTACACTGCCTGCTGAGGAGGACAGAAGATGAACTTAGAGAAAAAGATCGCCACCAGAGACGGCTTCGGCGAGGAGATCGTTGCTCTGGGCAGAGAAAACCGGAACATTCTGGTCGTTGACGCCGACATCGGCAAATCCTGCAAGACCGGCGCTTTCCGCAAGGAGCTGCCGGAACAGTATCTCAACGTGGGCATTGCCGAGCAGAACTGCGCAGGTGTTGCCGCCGGTCTGGCCACCTGCGGCAAGATCCCCTTTGTGGTCACCTATGCGGCCTTCGGCTCCATGCGCATGGTGGAGATGATCCGGCAGGAGATCTGCTATCCCCACCTGAACGTGAAGATCGCCTGCTCCCACGGCGGCGTCACCCCGGCAAACGACGGCGCCAGCCATCAGGCCATTGAAGATATGGGCATTCTCCGCACCATCCCCAATATGACGGTCATCATGCCCGCCGATTATTACTCCGCCAGAAAGCTGGTCCGCGCCGCCGCCGAATTTGACGGCCCTGTGTACCTGCGCTTTACCCGCGACGCTGTACCCGTCATCTATGATGAGGATGCGCAGTTTACCATCGGCAAGGCCAACAAGCTGCGGGAAGGCAAGGATGTGGCCATCATCGCCAACGGCGACACCGTTCGCCTGGCCATCCAGGCCGCTGCGCTTCTGGAAGCAGAGGGCATACAGGCCCGTGTGCTGGACATGCACACCATCAAGCCACTGGACGAAGAAGCGGTCATGGACTGCATAGAGAATATCGGCCGGATCATCACCGTGGAGGATCACAACATCCTCAACGGCCTGGGCAGCGCCGTCTGCGAGCTGGCCGCCGAGGCCGGCAAGGGCAAGGTCAGACGCCTGGGCATTCAGGATCAGTTCGGCATGTCCGCCCCCTATGAGCGGCTGCTGGCGATGAACGGCGTCACCATGGAAAACATTGCGGACAGCGCAAAGGCGCTGCTGAAGTAAAGGAGCAAAGGAAATGAAAGTATTTCTTATCGGCTGCGGCGACATCGCCCGCCACCACGGCAGGGCGGTCGTCCGCTTGGGCGGCGAGGTGATCGGAGGCTTCGATATCAGCAAGGCAAATTCCGACATCGTCTCCGCCGAGTTTGGCTGCCCCACCTGCAGCTATGAGGAGATCGAGAGCTATGTGGTCAAGGCCGACTATGTGGTCATCAGCACGCCGCCCACAAAGCGCCTGGACTATGTGGAGATGGTCCTCAGGCATCATGTGCCCCTCTATATGGAAAAGCCCGTCAGCGCCACCTGGGAAGACGCGCTGAAGATCAAGGCCATGGCGGATCAGTACGAAGGAAAGATCATGGTAGGCTTTGCCCACTATTACCGCCCCGCTTATCAGAAAATGCTGGAGCTGGTATAGACCGGCATGTTCGGCGATCCGGTGAACATCGCCTTCTCCCGTCTCAGCCCCGGCTTTGGCTTCCACGCGAAAAATATGGCGGCCTCCTGGCGCACCGACCCCAACCTGGCCTGCGGCATGACCATTGAGTCCGTCTCCCACGACTGGAAGCTCATCACCGCTATGGCAGGATCCTTTGAGACCATCAGCTGCAACTGCACCGGCACGCTGGAGTCCGTGCCCCGCTTTGATAACCACACCTCCATTTCCGCCCGGCTGCGCTGCGGCGCCATCGCCACCATCGCCGCCTCCTGGGCCTGCGACATTCCCGCCTGCTCCCGGGCCTACATCGGCACCAAGGGCTCCATCTTCCTCACGGGAGAGGGCATGTTCGAGTTCACCGACCTGACCTGGAAGACCGAGGATATGCCCTATGCGGAGACCCTGCGTTTCAACGATTCCTATGACCACGCCACCGGCGATGTGATCTTCTATGCCCACCGCAGTTTCCAGGACAGCCTGAAGAACAACAAGCCCATTGAGACCCCGCTGTCCGATGGCATTTCCGCCCTGGCCTACTCTCTGGCGGCAAAGAAGTCCTCTGAGGAGCAGATTACCGTGCATGTCCCGGAGTGGGGAACAGTCTGATAAAATGAAAGTACAGCACAGGAACGATGGATTCCTGTGCTGTATTTTTCTTTATCTGCGGAGAGGAAATGGACACGCCGCCATTGAAACGGCGTATCCAAAAACTTATTTTCTTCTGACGGGATAGCAGACCTCGGTCACAAACTGGCTGGTCTGGTTATTCATCCGTTTTCTCCTTTCTCGTTGATACCCGCTGAAGGAGCGGGAATCATTGGGTAAAAATTTCGATGTAGCTGACGGTTTTTGCCGGGTCCACATTGACCGCTCCGCAGAAAGCGCCCTGATACCAGAGCAGAAAACGATTGTCGTTATTGACAATGCAGCAGACCGGCAATGGGCCGGCGCTTCCCCTGGGATAGACGAATTTTGGCGCATGGGATAGCCCATAGTAGTCCAGGGCTTCAAGGATCTTTGACCAGGATGCGTGTCCTTTTCCCATCAGCGTAATCACATCGGAAAGAGAAACACCAGCCAGCATAGCCACGCAGCATTGGCCGCAGCAGCCGGACTGAACGGGGATCGGGTCAATCTCCTCAATTTTTCGTATGGGGCGCTCTTTGGAATAGGGGCTGTCGTGGTTGATTCTTGTCAGTGCTTCAATCGGCTCCATGCCGATCTCGTACTCCTCTTCAGGCAGCTGCGCCGGGAGCGCGCTCCTGGGCACGGGGATGAAATACCGGCCCTGCCCTTTCGGAACAAGTTTACACTCAAAAGAGACGTCGGGGAGAGACACCCGGCAGGGAATGTTTCCCTTCAGCCCGGTTTCTTCCCACACATTAAAGGGGATTTCAATGAATGTGCGTTTCCCTTCGGCAAAGGGGAAGGCGTTGAATTTGTATATCATACAGCACGCCGTTTTCAGACTGGGTTTCCTGAAGGGTTCTTCGTCTCCAGCTCCGCGCCGTAGCGGAAAATCAGAGAGGCCAGAATCAGAACGATGCCCAGACCCAGGCTGGTCAGGTTGCTCCATTCAACGGAACCCTGGGGCAAGTCAAAGACGGCGTAAATCACGGCTGCCACGATGGCTGCCACCAGGGGCAGAACGATGGTGAGGATGCCCAGACGCTTAATCTGCTCCGCGCCCCCATAGATGAAGGGGGTGCCGTCGGCCTGCTCCGCCTTGAAATAGGCCAGGGCAAAGGCCAGCAGGGTGCCGTCGGTCAGGGCCAGAATAGCGTCGGTCAGCAGCACGGCGATCATCTGGATCAGCCCGCCGGTTTTTGTCAGGGAATACAGCTGCGCCTGCCCAATGCCCACAACGGTGCCGCCGCCGTACCACACAGCACCGCAGAGCATTCCGAGAAGAGCAAGACCCGCCCAGACAAAGCTCAGGATCATGGCAATTTCGGTGAGAATCTGAAAGACCCGGAAGGTCTTTTGAATGGTTTGAAGCGTTTTCATTTTTTTGCTCCCTTCTTTCACATTTCCGGGCTGCTGGGAATGATAATGGCGGCGATGATGTAAGCCAGTATGCCGCTGCCACCCAGGGCGCAGAACAGTACCCAGCCCAGCCGGACCAGCGTGGCGTCGATGCCGAAAAATTCGGCAATGCCGCCGCAGACGCCCTCAAGCATTCTGTTTTCATTGGATTTGTACAGTTTCTTATTCATTTTTCCCATCCTCCTCATTCTCTTTTTTGTTTTCGGCCAGCCGGAAATGAAAGGCGGCGAAGAACAGGCAGGATGCTGCCGCCCAGTAAATTCCGCCGATGGCCAGCCTCCCCAGTATTGCCATCAGAATACCGCAGACAGTCATCAGCCCTGCGGCAAGGATCAACATCCGGGATGGGAAATGAACATCAAGTTTCATATTAAAGCCTCCTTTTGCCTCAGTAAGTGATGGGTGTCCGAAACAGCGCGCTGAGAACGCAGTCCGCGATAAACAGGGCGATCAGAATGAGGCAGCCTGTGCGTACCGTGCTGCCCGGGAGAGTGCGGTACAGCGTTTCCCCCATGGGCTCCAGCAGGTAATGGAAGGCCAGACCCAGAACACCGAAGCTCAGCACGCTGCGCAGGCAGATGATGCCCTGAAGGTTCAGGAACAGGCCCCGGTAGTCCCAGAGCCGCAGGCCAAAGACCTGAATTCCCACATAGCCGATGATGTACTCCACCACGCCGCTGAGAACCACACAGCACAAAAACAGCAGCGCCGGACGCTCTTTCAGGGGCTTTAAGGCATAGATACCCAGGGCGCCGATGCCGTAGATCGGCAGCCAAGGGCCGTACAGAATGCCCCGGTTTCGCAGCAGACCCTCCGTGATCCAGTAAAAGATCTCCTCATAGATCCAGCCCACAAGACAGCCGGCCAGAAAAATCAGAAATAGATAACACAGCCTGTCGGCTGACAGCTTTTGGCGTTTCTCAATCGCGGCGCTTTCCATCATCTTCACCGTTCCTTTCTTCTTCGTTTTACGCTTACAGTATACGATTTCTGACGCCGGACCGATAGGCCTGTTTTTCAGGTGAATGTGTCGGTTTTATAGAAAAGGAAAGCGTGAACACATTTCGGGTGTTCACGCTCCGGGCAGCTATTTTGCATTTTTATAGGAAATGGCAATGTGACTTGGGGCAAAAAGGGCAGCGGAAAGAATCAATAAAACCGACCGGCTCATTATGCCGCTGAACAGAAAGAGGATCGATGGAATAATGGAGAGGGCCAGCGCCCTGAACAGACTGTTTTTCTTAAAACAGAGGATCCAAATCAGACAGTAGAGCAGCACCAACAGGGTATCGGCGATAAGATACAGGGCAAAGGCTTCATCCGACCACCAGCCAAAGCATGTGCCGGGGATGTTGACGATCATAAAGCCAAAACAGCCAAAGCACCCGATCTGTTCAATGCACGTAACGGTTTTGTTTTCCCATTTGTTTGCGAAACCGTTTTTGCACCTGAGGGCAAATACGATGTTGGGAACCAATATGATGGCCATAAAAACCAGACCGAAAGGATTTATCCATTCCATATCAAGTCACCACTGTCCGCTTATCCTTTCCCGCCGCTTACAAAGGCAATTTTCCCTCATCATGACCTGACGCCCTCCGCCGTGTCCAGGAAATCCCGCCGGTACTGGGAGGGGGTGACGCCCTCGCTCTTTTTGAACACCTTGGTGAATACCCGGTAATCCCCGTAGCCGGACTGATCCGCCACCTCCGCAACGGAAAGGGAAGTGGACAGCAGCAGCTTTTTGGCCTTTTCCAT
>JALFOM010000074.1 GCA_022782265.1 Clostridiales bacterium
AACCCCCACAAGAAAAGGCGGTACGCTACCCCTCCACGGGGCGCATACCGCCTTTTCTTGTTATCCAGCCCTCCGGCTGTATCGGTTGAGCAAAAGTCCGCGTGGGATTGATGTGGTATCTTTAACTTTGGGAAACTCCCCGCTCCCACTTGCTCACCGCCTTGTCGGAGACAAAAAGCTTTGCCGCCAGGTCTTTCTGGGTATAGCCCATTTCCTTCCGCCGCTCCGCCAGAAATTCCCCGAAGGCGGCCTTGTCGATTGCGAACACGCACATCACCCTTTCATTTTTCCTGGACTTATTTTAAAATGAGAGGGCCAAAAACGCAACCGACCAGCGGTAGAACCGGCCAATCCGGAGATAAAAGGATCCCTCCACAAGGCGGAGGAGGGCTGATAAGAAGAAAAATATGCCGCCGGGAAACCGGCGGCATTCATGATTCAGATTTCAGATCATGTTCAGAAAATACTGATGCACCCGCAGATCATCGCAGAGCTCCGGGTGGAAGGCGGTGACCAGCTGATTTCCCTGGCGGGCGGCTACGATATTCCCGTCCACCACGGCCAGCACCTCCGCTGAACCGGAGACCGAGCGGATATAGGGGGCGCGGATGAAGGTCATGGGCACCCGGCCTAGGCCCTCCATGGGCTCTTCGGCGTAAAAGCTGCCCAGCTGACGGCCGTAGGCATTGCGCAGGACGGAGATATCCATGGCCTCAAAGCAGGGCGTCCCGCCCTCCACGGACTTTGCCAGCAAAATCAGCCCCGCGCAGGTGCCGAATACGGGCAGCCCCTCCCGGATCTGCTGCTGCAGAGGGGCGAACAGGTCCAGATCGTGCAGGAGCTTGCGCATAACGGTGCTCTCGCCGCCGGGGAGGATCAGCCCGTCAAAGCTTTGCTCGATGTCCCGGCGCTGGCGGATCTCAAAATGCTCCGCGCTCAGCCGGTCCAGCATGGCGGCGTGCTCCACAAAGGCGCCCTGGAGCGCAAGTATACCGATACGCATGTTATTTTCCCCGTTCAGCCATCAGCAGGGCGATCTCGTTCTCGTTGATGCCCACCATGGCCTCGCCCAGATCCTCAGACAGCCTGGCGATCAGCTTGGCGTCGGTGTAGTTGGTGACGGACTGGACGATAGCGGCGGCCCGCTTTGCCGGGTTGCCGGACTTGAAGATGCCGGAGCCAACAAACACGCCCTCCGCGCCCAGCTGCATCATCAGCGCAGCGTCAGCGGGGGTGGCCACGCCGCCTGCGGCAAAGTTCACCACAGGGAGTTTGCCGTTTTCATGGACATAGCGCAGCAGTTCCACCGGAACCTGAAGCTGCTTTGCCGCCTCAAACAGCTCGTCCTCCCGGAGATTCTGCACCCGGCGGATCTCCGCGTTCATGGCGCGCATGTGGCGCACAGCCTGCACCACGTCGCCGGTGCCCGGCTCGCCCTTGGTGCGGATCATGGATGCGCCCTCGGCGATGCGGCGCAGAGCCTCGCCCAGATCCCTGGCGCCGCAGACAAAGGGCACTTTGAATTTGGTCTTGTCGATATGATACACATCGTCGGCGGGGGAGAGGACCTCGCTCTCGTCGATGTAGTCGATCTCAATGGCCTCCAGAATCTGGGCCTCCACAAAGTGGCCAATACGGCACTTGGCCATGACCGGGATGGACACCGCTTCCTGTATGCCCTTGATCATCTTCGGGTCGCTCATACGGGACACGCCGCCGGCGGCGCGGATATCCGCAGGGATACGCTCCAGCGCCATGACCGCGCAGGCGCCTGCCGCCTCAGCGATCCGGGCCTGCTCCGGCGTGGTCACGTCCATGATGACGCCGCCCTTGAGCATTTGGGCAAGTTCTTTATTCAGTTCATATCTTGATTTCTCCATTTTTTTGCTACCTCCATACTGAAATGGTAGGAATATAATATCAAATTCTGAGCATATTGAAATAACCAGTTCAGGTTAAAAGTATAAGGTCAGATAAAAAATTCTTGAAACCCTATAAACCGTGTTGTATAATAGGTTTAATCAATTTGGAGGGATCAAACATGCTGATTTCAACGAAGGGGCGCTACGCTCTGCGCGTGATGATCGATCTTGTGGAGCACCAGAGCGAAGGTTATATCCCGCTCAAAGAGATCGCGGAGCGGCAGGAGATATCGGAAAAATATCTGGAGAGCATCATCAAGATACTGGTAAGGGCGAAAATGCTGGATGGCCTGCGGGGAAAAGGCGGCGGATATAAGCTGACCAAAGCCCCCGAGCAGTACACGGTGGGATCGATCCTGCGCTTGACAGAAGAGTCTCTCGCTCCGGTCTCCTGTCTTGAAGAGGGGGCTTTGCCCTGCACCAGAGCGGCGGAATGCCGTACTCTGCCCATGTGGCAGGGGCTGGACAAGGTAATCAACGAGTATCTGGACGGTATCCTGCTGTCGGATCTGGTGCTGCCGGACTCCGCCGGGGACAATTATGTGATATAGCAACAGAATACCAAAGCCGCTCCCGTTCGCCGGGAGCGGCTTTTCAGAGTGTCAAAGAAGTCCCCGCTTTCGCCTAACGAAAACAGGGACTTCTTTGACACTCTGCAGGGAGACCGCACACCTTGTGCGGTCTCCCTCATTTTTTCACTGCATAAGGCTTTCAGGGTGTACTGCATAAGATGGTGCGGACAGTTTTACGCATCATCATACACATACACACAGAAATAGCCGATAGCATCATTATATCCCCACTAACATAGTATGTTTATGGGTGGTATATTAACATGCTTTCCTTCATCTGTCAATATGCCTTTAGACGAAAAATCCCCAATTATCTGCCGGGGAGCAGCCGGTGACAGCAACGGTCAAAGGCCTGCATGAATTGGGCCAGCTCCTCCCGGGTGGTCAGATGGCTCAGACTGATCCGCCAGGAGGACAGGGCGTTTTTCCTGTCCCGGCTGACGGCGAACACCGCCCTGGAGGGGGTGCCGTCTGTGGAGCAGGCGGATTTGACCGATACGCAGACGCCCTCTTCCCCCAGCGCCCGCTGGAAGGCGGTGCCCTTTACGCCGGTAACGCTGAGATTGAGAATGTGGGGCACGGCGCCCTCCGGGCTGTTGATGCGCACCATGGGATACCGGGACAGGGCGGCGCGAAGCTCCCTGTTGAGCGCACTGACGTACTGTATCCGCTGCACCTGGTTTTCCAGCGTCAGCGCCAGGGCCTTCTCCACGGAGACCGCCAGCGCCAGGGCCGGGGTCCCGCTGCGGTAGATGGTGGTGCTGCTTCCCCCGTGGATCTGGGGCTCGATCACCAGGTCCTTTCGTTTCAGCAGCAGTCCGCTGCCGTTAAGGCCGTAAAACTTGTGGGGCGCGATACTCATGGTGTCCACACCCTCCAGCACAAGCTCCGTTTTGCCCACGGCCTGGGTGGCGTCCACATGGAGACGGCAGCTGGGGAAGCCCCTGAGGATCTGGGCGATCTGCCGGATGGGCTGTACCGTGCCCAGCTCGCTGTCCACCGCGCAGACGGAGACCAATATGGTGTCCTTGCGCAGCAGCTCCCGCAGCTGCTCCAGGTCGATCGTGCCGTCGGGGCGGATATCCACCAGGTCAATTTCACAGCCCTGGCTCTGCAAAGCGGTCAGGGTCCCGCCCACGGAGGAGTGCTCCAGCGCGGTGGAGATGATGTGCCTGCCCATATGCCGGGAGGCCTGGGCCACCCCCTTCAGCGCCAGATTGTTGGACTCGCTGGCCCCGGAGGTGTAGATGATCTCCGCCGGGCTTACGCCCAGCATGGCCGCGATGGAATCGGTGACCCGGGCCATTTTTTCCCGGGCCGCCTGGCCTGCGGGGTGGTTGGAATTGGGATTGCCGATGTAGTTTTGCTCTGTGTTCAGAAAGGCCTCCAGCACGGCGGGGTCTGCCGGGGTGTTGGCCGTGTAATCCAGATAAATCACGGTCTGCCTCCCATGGCGGTCAGGTCTTTTACCACTTCTCCCGCGATAATCAGCCCCACCACCGAGGGCACAAAGGCGTTGCTGCCCGGCACCTGCCGCCGCTGGGTGCATTTCCGGGCCGTCCCCGGCGGGCAGATGCAGTTGGTGCGGCAGCTGATGGCCATGTCGTCAATGGGGGTCATGGGGGGCTCCTTGGAGTAGACCACCTTCAGCTTTTTGATGCCCCGCTTTTTCAGCTCCTTGCGCATGACCCGGGCAAGAGGACAGACAGAGGTCTCATAGATATCCGCCACCTCAAAGGCCGTAGGGTCCATCTTGTTTCCGGCACCCATGCTGCTGATGATGGGGACACCGGCCTTTTCCGCCTGCTCCACCAGCTCCAGCTTGCCGGTGACGGTGTCTATGGCGTCCACCACATAGTCGTATTGGCTGAAGTCAAACAGCTCCGCTGTCTGGGGCGCGTAAAAGGTCTTGTAGGTATGGACCACAGCCTTGGGATTGATCTCCAATATCCGCTGCTGGGCGATATCCACCTTATACTGCCCCACAGTCTTGCGGGTGGCGAAAATCTGCCGGTTCAGGTTGGTCAGACAGATCCTGTCGTCGTCGATCAGATCCAGCGTGCCCACGCCGCTGCGGGCCAGAGCCTCCACAGTGTAGCCGCCGACTCCGCCGATCCCGAACACCGCAACCCGGGCCTGAAACAGCTTTTCCATGCCCTCCTGGCCCAGGAGAAGCTGTGTCCTTGAAAATTGATTAAGCATCGCTTTCCTCCTCAATTCCCTGTATCTCCAGCTGATCTACCGCCTGCTGCCCCGCGGCGGTCAGGGCCATGCTCCCTCTCAGGGGAAAGTCCCGGTACTCCGCGTAATCAAAATGGGAAAGGGGCAGGTCATAATCCAGACGGATCAGCCCCTTTTGGGAAAGGGCGCTGATGATGGGCGACAGCTCTTCCCAGCGCTCCTCGCCTTCTTCCAGGCAGACGGGCTGCTCCGACCCGGCCTGCCAGGCTACGGGGAGAAAGGGGATCTGGGCGAAACGAAACAGCAGGTCGATCTCGCCCTGGGTCAGCTGCAGCGTGCCGCCGCAGCCCGAACAGGCGCCGCCGCAGCAGGCGCCGCAGTGTTTTTGCCCGCATCCGGGAGAATTTTTATCCAAAAAATCACATCCAGTTCTTATCCTTCTTCCGGCACCCGGGAAATGGTGCCGCCGCCGACGACAAGCTCGCCGTCGTACAAAACCAGGGCCTGCCCCACGGTCACGGCCCGCTGGGGCTGGTCAAACTCCAGCCGTATGCAGTCCGGCCCTTCAGGATAGACCGTGGCAGGCTGCTCGGCCTGGCGGTAACGGGTCTTGGCCCTGACGCGCATGGGGCCGTCGAGCCCGGGGACAGAGATCCAGTTCAGGTCCCGGGCAAACAGCGTGCCGGTATACAGCGCACTCTCCGGCCCTACGGAGACGGTGTTGGCCTCCATATCCTTTTTGCAGACATACACCGGCTGGCCCATGGCCAGACCCAGACCCTTGCGCTGGCCTAAGGATCTGCTGGCATTGTGCGCGCATGATCCTGCCTCTTCGTATGATAGTATGATAAATCAGCCGTGGAATTTATGCAATCTCCGATTTTTGCTCACAGACTGAGCCAGGGACGGGCCGCCCGCTCCCGCGCCGCCTTTTCCAGGGGCACATCCACGATAAGCAGCTCCTCGTCGCCGCCTGCTTTGAACGGCAGACTTCCGTCCGGCCCGGCGACCAGGGACTGCCCGGCAAAAACGATCTCACCCTCCGGCCCCACGCGGTTGCACATGGCGGTGAACACCGTGTCCTGGAAGGACTGGACCCGTACCTCCCATTCGAAAAGCGCCAGAGGCTCTCCCTCAATGTTGGCGGTGGGGATCAAAACCAGCTCCGCGCCCTGAGAAGCGCAGCTTCTGATCCCGTCGGGCAGGTGGCGGTCAAAGCAGATGACGATGCCGATTTTGCCGAAGGGCGTGTCATAGACCCGAAAGCCGCTGTCGCTGGGGGTGTAGTAATCCTGCTCGTAAAAATATCTGGCCTGGGCGATGTGCACCATTTTGGAAACGCCCAGCACATTTCCGCCCCTGTCGACCATCAGCGAGGCGTCGTAGCGCTTCCCGTCCAGCGCAAGATAGACATTGGGGCTGGCAAAGAGCCCCAGCTCCCGGCACTTTTCCCTGATGGCCAGGAGCGCAGGGGCCTGGGCGTCCATGAGCCAGCAGGAGGCGTCCCGCTTTTCGTACTGGGGGAAAAAGGGCGTCAGCTGAAGCTCCGGGAAAAAGATCAGCTCCGCACCGGCAGCTTTTGCCCGGTTCATAAAATCAAGGGTCTTGTTCAGATTTTCATCAATGGATGCGCTCATGCGCATCTGTGCCATGGCAAGTCTCATGCGGTACCCCCTGCTCCTATCGTCAGACCGAATAATCCTATTAAAATACTATGTTCATGTAGTTTATCAACAGATTTGTCTCTTGTCAATAGAGCGAAAAGGCGTTTTCCCCGGCAAGAGGCGATTGAAGCCGCGCCGGCGATATGCTATAATCAGAAAACATAAGGCAGCCCTTTGGCTGGGAAAGGCTTGAGCATGGAATTTAAAAGCATAGAAAACAGGGGCGGCGGGAAATTTCTGCACCGCTATGACCTGCACTATATCGACCCGCTGGGGGCGGAGCGCTGCTATGAGATGGTCAGCCGCAGGGACGATATTGACTGCTTCGACCAGCTGGTCAACCACCCGGCGGACGCGGTGGTGATGATCGTCACCGACAAAGAAAACGAACACATGGCCCTCATCCACGAGTACCGCATGGAGCTGGGCCAGAGGATATACGGCCTTCCCGGCGGACTGATCGACCCGGGGGAGACGCCGGAGATGTGCGCCCGGCGGGAGCTGAAGGAGGAGACAGGGCTGGATCTGGTGGAAATAAAGGAGATTCTGCCCGCCGCGGCCTGCACCGTGGGCATCGGGGACGAGCGGACCATCTGCATTTTTGTCACAGCGGAGGGGGAGTTTCACCCGGACAGGGCCACCGGCGAGGAGATCGAGGCCCGCTGGTATACCCGCAGCGAGATACTGGAGCGGCAGAAGACCACCCTTTTCGGCTCCTGGGCCCTGGCCTTCAGCTGGATGTGGGCCACTGGCCGCCTGTAATATGTGAAAAAAACCACAAATTTTCGAAAAAGAACGGGAAAGACATTTACTTTTCCTTTGAAATGAGATAAAATACAAACGTTGTGATCAACGGAGACGGAGGTGATTTGATGGAAGGAACCAATGTGCTGTTCAGTATAGGCCCGGTACAGATTACAAGTACCCTTACGACCATGTGGGCCATCATACTGATCCTCACGATTCTGTCCATTCTTGCCACAAGGAAACTGAAAGATGTGCCCGGCCCGCTGCAAAATCTGGCCGAAATGGCCGTGGAGGGCCTGCAAAATTATTTTGCCGGAATCATGGGCGCAAAAGCGGCGAAAAAGTATTTCCCCATTCTTGCGACCTACTTTATTTTTATTGTTGTCTGCAACTACGCGGGACTGCTGCCGGGAGCGGGGCATTTCAAGGGCTTCGCGGTGCCCACGGCCTGCCTGTCGGTGACGGCGGCCCTTGGCATTATTGCCTTTTTTACCACCCACACCATCGGCATCCGGGAGCGGGGGCTGAAGCGCTATCTGCTCAGCTTTGTCACCCCCTTCATTCTCATGCTGCCGCTGAACCTGATCGAGCAGTTTGTCCGGCCTTTTTCCCTGGCCCTGCGTCTTTACGGCAACCTGTACGGCGAGGAGACGGTGGTGGAGCAGCTCTACAACATCTTCCCCATCCTGCTGCCGGTGCTGATGAACGTGCTGAGCCTGCTGTTCTGTATGATCCAGGCGATGGTGTTCACCATGCTGCTGGGCATCTATGTGTCTGAGGCCATAGAGGAAGAGCACTGATACACTGTATTATAAAAAAGAAATATAATTTTTGGAGGAAAACATTATGGCATCCGGAACAATAGCAATTGCAGTCGCAATCATGATGGGCCTTTGCGTATTCGGCCCCGCCATCGGCCAGGGCATGGTGGCGTCCAAGGCCATGGAGTCCATCGCCCGCCAGCCTGAGGCTGCAGGTCAGATCCGCTCCTCAATGATCCTGGCTCTGGGCCTGATCGAGGCACTGACCATTTACGGCCTGCTCATCGCGTTCATGCTGGTCGGCAAGATATAAGAACAAGCCATTATTCGGAGGAAGATGCGGTATGCTTAGCATAAATATTTCAGAGCTGGTTTTGACCGCGATAAGCTTCTTCCTGCTGTTTTTCCTGCTCAAGCGCTTCCTGTATGACCCGCTGCTCCGCTTCATGGCCGAGCGCAATGCCCGGATTGAAGAGGGGCTGGACGCGGAGAAGCAGGCTCTCGCCGCGGTTCAGGCCAATGAGATGCTCCTTGAGGCAAAGCGGAAAGAGAGCATGGACCAGGCAAAGCACATTGCGGAGCAGGCCCGCAGTGCAGACGAGCAACGCCGGGAAGCTGCATTGCAGCAGGCCCGGCAGAGCGCCGGGGAGAGCCGGAGCAGGGCAAGAGAAGAGGTCTGCAGGCTTCAGGAGAGTGAATCCGAAATGCTCAGAGACAGTGAGACCGAGCTTGCCGCCCTGCTTGCCGACAGGCTGCTCAGCAGCGGCTACGCCGCAGGAGAATAAGCGGAAAAACATATCAGCAGGAGAGGAGGAATGTCCCACATATGGGCGGATGGAACATATTTTACGGACTGTTGAACTTTGCCGTTCTTGCCGCAATTTTGTATTTTGCCGGCAGGAAAATGGTAATCAAAATGTTCAAAGGCCGTCGGGACAGGATAGCCGGCGATCTGGAGCGGGCCCAACAGGCCAGAGAGAATGCCGCCGCTTTGCAGGATGATCTGAACGCCAGCGGGGCGGAGGCCGAAAAGCTGCGCCGGCAGATTATCAGCGACGCGGAGGACCGGGCCCGGGAGAACAGTCTCAGGGAACAGGACGGGGATCAGGCCGCCGCCGATGAGGTCCTGCGGGAGACAAGCCGGGAGAACCGGCATGAGATGTACGACGCCAGAAGAGAACTGACCGACATGGCAGCGGACAGCGTTACCGCGGCCGCAGGCAGGCTCCTGAGCGGCGAGGATCGGGCAAAAGAGAGAGCGCAGCTGAAAGAGCGCTTTGTTGAATATCTTGAACATGAGCTGAACCCCAGCGTCTGCGATCTGGCAAGAGCGGAGCGGGGAGAGTGCGTCCATATCCAGATCAGTGCGGAAAATCAGCCCGAGCCGGAATACGTGGAGCGGGTCGCGGCGCTGGTTAAAAGCAGATTCGGCGCGGCAGAGGTCAGGACGGAGGCCCTGGCCGACCCCGGGCTGATCGGCGGCGTGCGCCTGCAGATCGGCGACACCGTGTATGACGGCAGTCTGTCCGGTATGCTCCGCCGGGTGAAAAAAAGCCTGGAACAGGGCGGCGCCCTGGAAGGGGATATGACCGGGGCGCTGAAGGAGAAACTGTCCCAGGTCCGTGCCGGGGTGGACGTGTACCAGACCGGCCGGGTGAAGAGCCTTTCCAACGGCATCTGCCGGGTCTCCGGCCTGTCCGATGTAATGGCCGGCGAGCTGATCGAGTTTGAAGGTGAGCTTCGCGGCATGGTCATGGACCTGGAGCAGGACGACGTGGGCGTGGTTTTGCTGGGCGACTACGGAAAGGTGCAGGAAGACGACCAGGTCCGCCGCACCGGGCGTATCATAGAGGTGCCCGTAGGCGAGGGGCTGATCGGCCGCGTGCTGGACGCCCTGGGCCGCCCCATCGACGGGATGGGCGTCATCCTGACAGAGGAGACGCGGCCCATTGAGAGTCCGGCCCCCGCCGTGCTGGACAGAAAACCGGTGACGATCCCTCTGCAGACCGGTATCAAAGCCATAGACGCCCTGGTCCCTATCGGACGGGGCCAGCGCGAGCTGATTATCGGCGACAGAAAGACGGGCAAGACCGCCATCGCCATCGACACCATCCTGAACCAGAAGGGCAAGGATGTGATCTGCATCTATGTGGCCATCGGCCAGAAGGAATCCACCGTGGCCAGCATTGTGGAGAAGCTGCGGGAAAACGGGGCCATGGATTACAGCATTGTGGTCTGCGCCTCGGCCTCTGAGCCGGCGCCCATGCTCTATATCGCGCCCTATTCCGGCACGGCCATCGGCGAGTATTTTATGTACAGAGGCCGCCATGTGCTGATTATCTACGACGACCTGTCCAAGCAGGCCGTGGCATACCGGGAGATTTCCCTGCTGCTTCGCCGTCCCCCCGGACGGGAGGCCTACCCCGGCGACGTATTTTATCTCCATTCCCGTCTGCTGGAGCGGGCAGCCTGCCTCAGCGACGAGAAGGGCGGCGGCTCCATGACCGCTCTGCCCATTGTGGAGACCAAGGCGGGCGATATCTCCGCCTATATCCCCACAAACGTCATCTCCATCACCGACGGACAGATCTTCCTGGAGGAGGAGCTGTTCAACTCCGGCATCCGTCCCGCCGTGAACCCGGGACTTTCTGTGTCCCGCGTGGGCGGCGCGGCCCAGCTGGGAGCCATGAAGCAGGTCTCCGGCCGGCTGAGAATGGACCTGGCCCAGCACAGAGAGCTGGAGGCCTTCGCCCAGTTTGGCTCTGATCTGGACAAGGCCACCAGAGACGCCCTGAACCGGGGCCGCAAGGTGACGGAGCTTCTGAAGCAGAAGCAGTACAGCCCCATGGACGCGGCGGACCAGGTGATCGTCATCTTCGCTGCCAACGAGGGCTTTATCGACAATATCGACCTGAAGAGCGTGAGCCGCTACGAGCGGGAGCTCATACCCTTCATCCACAGCAGCTGGCCGGAGCTTGCCACCATCATCGACAGCGGAAAGAAGCTGAGCGACGAGCAGCGGAGCAAGCTCAGGGAGCTGATAAGCGAATTCGGCAGAAACTTCTGAAACACAGCGGAGGGGAGGTGCGCGGATGCCGAACATATACGCCATCAAGGCCCGGATCAAAAGCGTGGAGAGCACCAGACAGGTGACCAAATCCATGAAAATGGTGTCAACGGCAAAGCTGCGCCGCACCCAGTACACCATGAACCGGGTGCAGCCCTTCGCGGAACACTGCCGCCGGATCCTGGAGTGCCTTTGCTCCGGCGGACTGGAGACAGAGCAGGCGCTGATGCAGGCCCACGGGGAGATCAGGCAGGTGTGCTATGTGCTCATCGTGGGCAACCGGGGGCTCTGCGGCTCCTATAACAGCGATATCCTGCGCTACATGAAAGAACTGGCAAAGCGGGAGGAAAAGGAATTTTTCACCGTGGTCTGCGGCCGCTGGGGCGAGGACGTGATTGCCCAGGAGGGCCTGAAGGTGAAGCGCCGCTTCCCGGAGCTGAGCGACACGCCGGAACGGGGAGAGAGCGACAGAATCTCCGATTATCTCAAGGAATTGTACCGCAGCGGCCAGGCGGATAAGATCGTGCTGGTGTACCAGCGGCACAAGGGCATGGGCCAGGAGGCCGTGAATGAGCAGCTTCTGCCCGTTGTGCCCATGAAGGGCGTCAAAGCCAGGGATTATATCTTCGAGCCGGACAGGGAGAGCCTGCTGGAGCGAATTGCCGGGCTCTATGTGGAAAACGTGGTGTTTGAGGCGCTGCTGCAGGCCCGGACGGGCGAGCATTTTGCCCGCATGACCGCCATGACCACCGCCACGGACAACACGGACGAAATGATCCGCGAGCTGACCCAGGAGATGAACACCCAGCGCCAGGCCCAGAT
This sequence comes from Clostridiales bacterium, assembly GCA_022782265.1. GTDB lineage: Bacteria > Bacillota > Clostridia > Oscillospirales > Oscillospiraceae > Limivicinus. Next base: position 11,737 of record JALFOM010000074.1, read on the forward strand.
CACCACCCAGATCAGCGAGGTCATCGGCGGAGCAAACGCCCTGAGCCAGGATAAGGCCAGGCGCTGAACACGGAGAAACATTATGGGAAAAGGAATCGTAAAAAGAGTTACCGGCCCTGTGGTCGATATTGAATTTCCCCAGGGCGAGCAGCCGGAGATCCGCCGGGCGGTGGAGATTCTGGCTGAGGGACACAGCATAAAGGCCGAGGTGGTCCAGGATATCGGACGGGGCGGCGTGCGCTGCATTGCCCTGGCCTCCACCGACGGGCTTTACCGGGGCTGCCCCGCCGTGGACACGGGGGCCACCATCTCCATGCCTGTGGGCGAGGGGACCCTGGGCCGCATGTTCAATGTGGCAGGGGAGCCTATCGACGGCAAGGGGCCTGTGGAGGCGGTGAAGTACATGCCAATCCACCGGGACCCGCCGGCCTTTACGGAGATCAAACCGGCGGAGGAGATGCTGGAGACCGGCATCAAGGTGGTGGACCTGCTCACCCCCTATGCCAAGGGCGGCAAGATCGGCCTGTTCGGCGGCGCGGGCGTGGGCAAGACCGTGCTGATTATGGAGCTGATCCGCAATGTGGCCTATGAGCACGGCGGCTATTCCGTTTTTGCCGGTGTGGGCGAGCGCAGCCGCGAGGGAAACGATCTCTGGAACGAGATGAACGAGTCCGGCGTCATTGACAAGACCGCGCTGGTCTTCGGCCAGATGAACGAGACTCCCGGCGCAAGGCTTCGCGTGCCCTTCTCCGCCCTGACTGTGGCGGAATTTTTCCGGGACGAGCGCAGGCAGGACGTGCTGCTTTTTATCGACAATATCTTCCGCTTCATCCAGGCAGGCGCGGAGGTCTCCGCGTTGCTTGGCAATATGCCCTCCGCCGTGGGCTACCAGCCTACGCTGGCCACGGATATGGGCACGCTGGAGGAGCGCATCACCTCCACGCAAAAGGGCTCCATCACCTCGGTTCAGGCCATTTATGTGCCTGCCGACGACCTGACAGACCCGGCCCCGGCCACGGCCTTTGCCCATCTGGACGCCACAACGGTGCTGTCCCGCGCCGTGTCGGAGCTGGGCATCTACCCGGCGGTGGATCCGCTGGCCTCCAGCTCCCGTATGCTGGAGCCGGACATCGTGGGCCATGAGCACTATGAGACGGCCCGCGCGGTACAGACCGTGCTGGAAAAATACCGTCAGCTTCAGGACGTTATCGCCGTTCTGGGCATGGACGAGCTGAGCGCGGAGGATAAGCGCACCGTCAGCCGGGCCAGAAGAATACAGCGCTTCTTGTCCCAGCCCTTCCATGTGGCGGAGAACTTCACCGGCATTCCCGGCAAGTATGTGCCCCTGAAGGAGACCATCAAGGGCTTCCAGGCCATCCTGGGCGGCGATGTGGACGATCTGCCGGAGCAGGCCTTCCTGCTCTGCGGAACCATTGACGATGTGATCGCAAAGCGCGGCAGCTTCTGAGGTGTGAAATGGCGGACAGAATTAAACTCAGCGTGGTCACCGCCCAGGGCGACAGCCACGAGAAAATGGTCAGCTACGTCTCCATACCCACGGAGTTCGGCTCGGTGGGTGTGCTGTCCGGCCACGCCCCCATGCTCTGCGCGGTGAAGAGCGGTGTGCTGAAATACCGTGTGGGAGAGAACAGCGTTTTCCGCCTTTCCGTCAGCGACGGGATAGCGAATGTGGCGGACAATGAGGTGACGGTGCTGGTCTCTTACATGAATATGGAATAAAAAGTACAGGCGGAAAACCGCCTGTACTTTTTGATTTAGCGCGCTGCAGCAAGGAGAATAAATGCAATATACAGCAAAAAATCATTAAAATGCATTAAATCAAATGCAAAACTTTTCTTCATTCGTCAATTTGCAATTTGGATAAGGTGAAATATAGGCATATTGATCATTGACTGAGACAAGCCCGGAATGTTAATATATATCATGTAAAAAGTTCCTGAAAGGGGGGCTCAGCAATCCAATGAAGAAATATTACGTTCTGATCGGCAACTACGGCAGCGGCAAGACCGAGCTGGCCCTGAACTTTGCCATGAGGGCGGCGCAGCATGGCCGCACGGAGCTTCTGGATCTGGACATGGTGAACACCTATTTCCGCCTTGCCGAGCACGGCAAACTGGTCAGCATGAAGGAGATCAGGCTTGTCTCCCCCAACTTCGCCTGCTCCGGCATTGAGACTTTGTCTCTGCCCGCGGAGGTGGCCTCCGCCTTTGCCATGGACTGGGACACCGTGGTGTTCGACGTGGGCGGCGACGCTGTGGGCTCCACGGCACTGGGCCGCTACCATGAGGACTTCCTGGCCCTGGCTCCCGGCGAGCTGGAGGTGCTGAATGTGGTCAATATCCGCCGTCCGCTGGCAGGTACGGTGGAGAAAATTATTCATCTTCAGGAGGAGATGGAGCTCCACTCCCGACTGAAGATCACCGGAATGATCAACAACACCAACCTGGCCCAGATGACCGGCCCGGAGGAACTGCGGGACGGCTATGAGATGATCCGTCAGGTGTCCGAGATCACCGGCGTCCCGGTGGCCTACACCTCAGGGCGGAAGGAGCTGCTGGACATTTTCCTGGCAGAAGGGCACGACCCCAGATATATCGGCACACCCATCGCCATTGACACCTATATGCACCGCGACTGGGACAGCTGGATCAAGGGGCTGAGCCTGTAAAAATCCGTATATTCCCGCGGATGCGGTTGAACAATTGTAAGCACTAAGCAAGGAAATAATAAAAGAAAAGAGGTTGAATCATGGTAAAGGTAACGATCAACGAGCTTGTTTGTAAGGGATGCGGACTTTGCGCAAGAGCTTGCCCCAAAAATGTCCTCGCCCTTTCCAGAACCAAGCTCAACGCAAAAGGCTACCATCCAGCAGAAGTGGTCGACCAGGAAGCTTGTATTGGCTGCGCATCCTGCGCACGCACCTGCCCCGATGTGGCAATCAGGATAGAGAAGGATTAAGGAGGAATAGAAAATGGCATTGACTCTTATGAAGGGTAGCGAAGCGATTGCGGAGGCCGCAATCCGCGCCGGCGCACGTTTCTTCTTCGGCTATCCTATCACCCCGCAGACAGAAATTCCCGAATATATGTCCGCCCGTATGCCCGAGGTGGGCGGCTGCTTCCTCCAGGCGGAGAGCGAGGTTGCGGCAATCAACATGGTGTACGGCGCTGCCGGTACCGGCGCCCGCGTCATCACCTCTTCCTCCAGCCCCGGTGTCAGCCTGAAGCAGGAGGGCATCTCCTACATCGCAGGCGCTCAGCTGCCCTGCGTGATCCTCAACGTCATGCGCGGCGGCCCCGGTCTGGGCAGCATCCAGGCCTCCCAGGGCGACTATTTCCAGGGCGTCAAGGGCGGCGGCAACGGCGACTACCACCTGCTGACCTATGCACCCGCATCTATTCAGGAGGCCATCAACATCATGATGTTCGCCTTTGACAAGGCGGAGAAATACCGCATGCCCGTGCTGTTTCTGGCAGACGGCATCATCGCCCAGATGATGGAGCCTGTGGAAATGCCCGAGATGGTGGACTACAAGGTCGACCCGGAGAAGAAGCCCTGGGCAGCCACCGGCTGGAAGCCCGGCGACGATCCGGCAAAGCGCGCTGTCATCAACTCCCTCTTCATCAACACCGAGGACCTGACCGTACATAACGACCACCTGCAGGCCATCTACGCCGAGGCCAGAAAGAACGAGCAGATGTGGGAGGAATACAGGCTGGAGGACGCCGAGTACATCATCACCGCATTCGGCACCGTCTCCCGCATTGCCAAGTCCGCTGTGGATGAGCTGCGCGAGATGGGCATCAAGGCCGGACTGTTCCGTCCCATCACCGTGTGGCCCTTCCCCTATGAGCATCTCAAGGCCGCGGCAGAGCGGGACTGCGTCAAGGCTCTGCTGGACGTGGAAGCCAACGAAGGCCAGATGCTGGAGGACGTGAAGCTGGCAGTCAACGGCGCAAAGCATGTTGATTTCTTTGGCCACTGCGGCAGCCTGATGCCCACCACCGAAGAGATCAAAGCGAAGATCCTCGAAATGAAGGAGGGTAAATAAATGTCTGTCATATTTGAAAAGACCAGTCTTTTGACCGATAAACAGTTCCACTACTGTCCCGGCTGCAACCACGGCATTATCCACCGTCTGGTGGCCGAGGTGCTGGATGAGCTGAAGCTGGACGGCAATGTTGTAGGCGTGGCGCCTGTGGGCTGCTCCGTTTTTGCCTATGATTACTTTAACTGCGACATGTTCGAGGCTGCCCATGGCCGCGCTCCCGCGGTGGCCACCGGCATCAAGCGCGCAAAGCCCGACTCCGTGGTATTCACTTACCAGGGCGACGGCGACCTGGCCTCCATCGGCACCGCTGAGATCGTCCATGCTGCCCACCGCGGCGAAAAGATTGTGACCATCTTTGTCAACAACGCCATTTACGGCATGACCGGCGGCCAGATGGCCCCCACCACCCTGGTGGGCCAG
>JALFOM010000098.1 GCA_022782265.1 Clostridiales bacterium
GAAGAGAAGGACTTCACATTGCCCACGCTGCCGAAGAGCATCACCCGTTTGTCAAAGATGGCAAGGCCGGTGACGGTCTTGCAGCCGGGGAAGGTCTCGCCGGTGAGACGGTAGAAATAGGTGCAGTCCACGGTGTAGCAGCCCCGGTTGAAGGAGATGGGGGAAACATTCACGTCCACATACAGCAGCTCCGCGTCTCTGGGGCGGATGCTGAGGGCGTTCTCTATGTAGGACTGGGAGGTGCAGGTGGGGTAGACCCGCAGATCATCAACGCAGTCCTTGTCTTTGCAGCTGTCGAATATCTTCCTTGTATTGATGCACACGGCTTCGCGGATGCTTGCCGAGCTTTCGACCGGACCGGGCACAACTCTGTCGGCCATAGTACTACCTCCTGTTGAATGGATTGAAGCAAACTTCAGTACAGTCTATGCGACAGGCCGGAAGTTGTGTTATCGTAAACGACAAAAGTTTTTGCCGCTTCCCATAATTATGCTTGAAAAATCGCCCCGGTGAAGTATAATATTTTCATTAAGCATTTTTCAGGAGGGAAATATGGAGCGTTTCGGTTTTATCCATGAGAAGCTGGATATCAAGATACTCATCCTCTTCATTCTCCGCCGTCTGCCCGGCGTGGTGGACCCGGAGACCCTGGGCGAGCTGTGCCAGTGCGACGGCGGGATCGGCTACTTTGACTATTCCGACTGCCTCAGCGAGCTGGTGGAGACCGGCCATATCGAGGAGCATGAGGAGGGCTATTCCATCACGGAAAAGGGGGCGCGCAACGCCGACGCGGTGGAGAGCAGCCTGCCCTATTCGGTCCGCTCCAAGGCCCTGAAGCTCATCGCCCCAGTGGAGGAGCGGATGCGCCGGGCCGCCATGATTACCGCCAGACACGACATGGAGGAGGGCGGCTGCATGGTGACGCTGGCCATGTCTGACGGAAAAGGGGAGATCATCCATCTCCGCTTTCTCTGCGCCGGTGAGGAGCAGGCAAAGCAGATTGAGAAAAACTTCCGCCGTGACGCGGAGGGCTATTACCAGAAGATCGCCGATCTTCTCAGCGAGGAAAGAAAAAGGAAGTAGAACCGTATGAAAACTGTTATTCCCGAGGGCTATAAAAGCCTTCTCTCCATTTATGACACGCAGAAGGCCATCAGCCTGTTAAAGCGCCTGTTTGAGGACAGGCTGGGCGCCCTGCTGAACCTGTACCGGGTGTCCGCCCCGTTGTTCGTGGACGAAAATTCCGGCCTGAACGACAACCTGAACGGCTACGAGCGGCCCGTATCCTTTGATATCCTCCGCTCTGACCACAAGGCCCAGGTGGTGCAGTCTCTGGCAAAGTGGAAGCGCCTTGCCCTGAAGCGCTACGGCTTTTTCCCGGGAAAGGGCCTTTACACCGACATGAACGCCATCCGCCGGGACGAGGACGAGCTGGATAATCTCCACTCGGTGTATGTGGACCAGTGGGACTGGGAAAAGGTCATCCTGCCCGAGGAGAGGAAGCTGGACTACTTAAAGCTGACGGTCATGGACATCGTCACCGCCATCTGCGACACCCAGGACACCATGCAGGCCATTTACCCCCAGCTCCAGTGTCTGGGTAAGCTGAACCGGCGGGTCTCCTTCGTCACGGCTCAGCAGCTGGAGGACATGTACCCGGAGCTGACGCCGAAGCAACGGGAGAACGAATATCTGAAAGAGCACAAGACCGCCTTCATCATCGGCATCGGCGGCGCGCTGCGCTCCGGCAAGCCCCACGACGGCCGTGCCCCGGACTATGACGACTGGGACTTGAACGGCGACATCATGTTCTGGGATGAGCTGCTGGGCTGCGCCTTCGAGGTGTCCTCCATGGGCATCCGGGTTGACCCGGCGTCTCTGGATAAGCAGCTGCGTCTCTCCGGCTGCGACGACAGGCGGGAGCTGCCCTACCACAAAATGCTCCTAAACGGCGAGCTGCCCTTGACCATCGGCGGCGGCATCGGCCAGTCCAGGCTCTCCATGCTGCTGCTGGGCAAGGCTCACATCGGCGAGGTTCAGGCCTCCATCTGGGACGAGGACACGGTAAAGATATGCGAACAGGCGGGCGTGGTATTACTGTAAATCAAAAGATTGCCCGGGCCGGTCAAAACCGGCCCGGGCATTTTTGCTATTCTTTTTCGATTGAATCAGAGGACGATTTGTCCTCCAAGGCATCGATACGCTTTTCCAGTGCCTCAATGGCGTCAGATTGGGAGACCAACACACAGGTAAAGATCGCCAGCAGCAGGGAAACGGCAAGCAGGATGGCATAAAAATTGTTCAGCAGATAGTTGCCGAAGAGCATAAAGCCAATCAGCAGCAGGACAAACCATATGACCCAGACACCCAGAAAACGTTTCATCCTCAATTCTCCTTCTTTTTCCGCCGGACAAAGCGGATCTGGCAGGTATCGTCGCCCCGGGCGATGGTGGCGGGCAGGTCCAGCTCACAGCCGAAGCTCTCCGCAATGCCCCGGTCGCCGCACATGGCGTGGTCGCAGAGCAGTTGAATCTCCTCGTCGGAGAGACCCTGCTTCTGCCAGGCCTTCACCAGCGGGCAGTAGTGGAAGTCGATGTCCAGATTGTCGTCGGTGCAGCGCTTGATGTCCATTTCAAACACCCACTGGGCGAACTTGGAAAACAGCGTCTTTTTCAGCCCCTTTAAGGAGTCTCCGCCGCCGGCCTTTTTCCGCAGCTCGCCGCCCTGATACAGTCCGCAGCGCCGGATGGCGGCGGGGGCGTAATCCTCCGGGGCCAGGCCCTTTTTCTTCGCCTCGTCGCAGAGCAGGTACATCCACAGCGCCCGGTGCTCCAGCTGCTCACGGATGCCCACCACCAGGGGGTTTTTGATCTTTGCCTCGTTTTTGATGCTCATGTCCTTATCCTCCCAAAAGTACTGATGACAGGATTATATCATACCCGTTGGATAAAGCCAAGGGGAGCATTTTTTATCCGCCCGCGCGGGCGGATTTATTGTTGACAGAGAAACAGAAACGAATTATAATAAAACAAACGTTTTAAAACAAACGTTTTCAGAAAGGACGGTCCCAATGCCGCCAAAGCCGAAATTTACAAGGGAAGAGATCGTTGCCGCCGCGCTGGCGCTGGTGAGCGAAAAGGGAACAGAGGCGCTGACAGCCCGGGATCTAGGGCTGCGCCTGGGCAGCTCTGCCCGGCCCATCTTCACCGTGTTTCAGAGCATGGAGGAGGTGCAGCGGCAGCTGCGCCAGGCCGCCATGGAGCGCTTTGACAGCTTCGCGGAAAGGGCCATGCATTATACGCCGGCCTTCAAGCAGTTCGGGATGCAGATGATCCTCTTTGCCCAGGAGGAGCCCAGACTGTTCCGGCTCCTGTTCATGACGGAGAACGCCCGGGCCAGGAGCTTTGAAGACGTTTTTGCCCAGCTGGGCGATACGGCCCGGCTGTGTGTCGGCCTGATTGAGCGGGACTACGGCCTGACGGAGCCGGAGGCCATGGATCTTTTCCGGCATGTGTGGATTCATACCTACGGAATCGGGGCGCTGTGCGCGACGGGCATGTGCAGCTTTACGGAGGAGGAGATCAACGAGATGCTGGGCCATGATTTCGCGGCCATGATGCTGCTGATCCAATCGGGCCGGCTAAAGGAAAAGACCGTCATACCTTTGTGTATTTCAGGAAAAAGTGACAAAATCAGGGCGCAAATTTGCCGTGAGACGCCCTAGGCGATTTATTCAGCGTTTACCAAAGAACAAAATTTTGTATCAAAGCGAGGATAATGAAATGAAAAAATTTGCTGTGCTTTTACTTTCCATCATGATGGTACTCAGCCTTGCTGCCTGCGGCGCACCCGCCCCGGCGGCCCCGGAAGCTTCGGCTCCGGAAGAGACTGTCCCTGCCCCGGAAGAGACGATCCCGGAGCCGGAGGAGACCGTTCCCGCGCCGGAGGACACGCCCACAGTGGAGCAGGCCTACGCCGTGGTGATCGGTGAATACTACACCGCGCTGGAGCAGCGCTGGAGCGGGGCGGACCTGATGGAGAACGGACTGAACTACATGGCGGCGGACTGCTATGGGGACGCGCCCCTGGAAAACCTGGGCTATGCCATTGCGGATATCGACGGCGACGGAGTGCCGGAGCTGCTGATCGGAACGATCCATGGGGATGAATTTTACGATAAAATGATCTTCAGCCTGTACACCCTGGATGAAAACGGGGTCAACAAGCAGGTGTTCGACGGCACGGAGAGAAACCGTTACTACTACGCCGGGGAAAACCGCTTTGCCAATCTGGGCTCCTCCGCGTTTAACGACAGCTTTGAGACCACGGTAAAGCTGGAAGACGGCGAAATGATCGACATGACCTATACCACCGCCCCGGCCGACTATGTGCAGCTGGAGCTGACGCCCTTTTCCCAGTGGGTGAAGTGAAAAAATCAGACCGTCTCATTGCATGAGCGGGTAAAAGAGCTTATCCTTATGTCAGAAGGTGGCCCACATGGCAAACGAGGACAAGAAGGATTTTAACGCAATGCTCCGGGACAGCAAGGATATGCCCAAAATTCAGATCATCACGGACCAAAAGAGCATTGAAAAATACGGCGGGGACAGGATGTATTTTGCCCCGCCCATGGATTATGACGCTGCTATGCGCCACGTACCCTATGGGAAGCTGACCACGGTGGGGGACATCCGTGCCTGGTTCGCGGAACAAAGCGGCGCGGATTTTACCGAGCCCATCACGGCGGGCATTTTCGTCTCCATCGCCGCCTGGGCCAGTTACCAGCGCGGGGAGGACGAGACCCCCTGGTGGCGGACGCTGAAAGCCAACGGGGAGCTGAACCCCAAACACCCCGGCGGCGCGGAGGCCCAGAAGGAAAAACTGGAGGCCGAGGGCCATACCGTGATCCGAAAAGGGAGAACGAACAGTAAATATGTGGTAAAGGACTACGAAAAAGCCCTGTATAAGTTTACATAATCTAATTTACATCATTTCTACGGAGTTACCGCGATGAAAAAAGAAGAGCTGCGGTTCGGGGAGATACCCGGGCTGCTGTATACTGTGCAGGCGGACAGGGTTTTTCTTTTCGTCCACGGAAAGGGCGGAAATAAGGAGGAAGCTTCGCTGCTTGCGGAGATCGCCTGCGAAAAAGGCTGGGATGTGGTCGGAATCGACCTGCCGGGCTGGGGCGAACGGACAGCGGAGGCGGAGCGCTTTGTCCCCTGGGAGACGGCGCCGGAGCTGAGGGCGGTTTATGAGGAACTGAAGCAGCGCTATTTTGCGGTTGCCCTCTTTGCCAACAGTATCGGCGCGTACTTCTCCCTGCTGTCTCTGGGGGATAAGGACCCGGAGCGGGCGTTGCTTGTCTCTCCCGTTACGGATATGGAGCGCCTGATCCGGCGGATGATGGGATGGGCTGCCGTCACACCGGAGCAGCTGGAAAAAGAGGGGGAAATCCCCACGGCTTTCGGCGAGACCCTGTCCTGGCCCTATCTGTGCTACGTCAAAGAACACCCGGTGACCCATTGGAATGTGCCCACCCGGATTCTGTACGCCGGGCGGGATGAACTGGTGGAGCGGGAGAGCATCGAGGACTTTGTCAGGCGCTTCGGCGCGGAGCTGACCGTCATGGAAGAGGGGGAACACTGGTTCCATACGGAGGAGCAGCTTAAGGTGCTCAGACAGTGGATCAGGGAAGGACTGGATTAGACGATGGCCAGCACTAAAGAGTATCTGAATTTTATACTGGAACAGCTCTCATTGCTGGAGGGTGTGGCTGCCCGGGCCGAAGAGAAAAAAGAAACGCGATGAATAAAACAACGCTTCCAAACCTCATCACCGCCCTGCGCATTGCGGGAACGGCGGGGCTGCTCTTTACCGTGCCGCTGACGCCGCTGTTTTTTGTGATCTATACGCTCTGCGGGCTCAGCGATGTGCTGGACGGCTGGCTTGCCCGGCATACCGGGGCGGCCAGTGACTTCGGCGCAAGGTTGGACAGCATTGCCGACCTGCTGTTTTACACGGTGATGCTGGCAAAGCTTATGCCCGTTTTGTGGCAGCTTCTGCCCAGGGTATTCTGGGCCTTGCTGGGCGCGGTGCTGCTGATCCGCCTTTGCGCCTATGGGGTGGCTGCCGGGAGATACGGCCGCTTTGCCGCGCTGCATACCTATATGAACAAGCTGACCGGCGCGGCCGTGTTCCTCCTGCCCTATATTCTGCGCCTGCCCTTTGCCCCGGTCTATTGCTGGGCGGTCTGGGCTGTCGCGGCGCTGGCGTCAACGGAGGAGCTGCTGCTCCACGCCATGGGTGGGGAATATAACCCGAATAAAAAGACCATATTCAAAATAGAGAAATGAGAGACACACCATGAACGCAAATTCCATCGTATACACCTCCAACACCGGCTACACCGCCGAATATGCCCGGCTGCTGGGAGAAAAGACCGGCCTGCCGGTATACTCCCTTGCTAAGGCGGAGCAGAAGCTGGCGGCGGGCAACCGCGTGATCTACCTGGGCTGGCTCATGGCAGGCAAGGTGCAGGGCTATAAAAAAGCGGCAAAGCGCTACAAAGTGCAGGCGGTCTGCGGCGTGGGTATGGGCGGAACCGGCTCTCAGCTGCAGGAGGTCAGAAAAGCAAACGCCATTCCGGAGAAAACGCCGCTGTTCACCCTTCAGGGCGGCTTCGACATCCAAAAACTCAGCGGGGTGTATAAGCTGATGATGACCATCATGGTCAAGACTGCCGGAAAGGGCCTTGCGGAGAAACAGGACCGCACGCCGGACGAGGACGTGATGCTGGAAATGCTGACCCAGGGCGGCAGCTGCGTCAGCGCGGATAACCTGGCGGAAGTGCTGGCCTGGGTGGAGCAGGGATGAAGCATGAGTAAATTTGCGCCCCTCTGGGAATATGTGGCCGGTCAGCAGGGCAGTGAGCTGCTGCTGTCCTTCGGACAGGTGGAGGAGATCTGCGGACTGCCCATTGACCACGCCTTTTTGAATTTCAAAAAAGAGCTGTTGGCTTACGGCTGGCAGGTGAAAAAGATATCCTTAAAACAGCAGAATGACGCTTTTGAAAAAATCGAAGCGTAAAAAATGCTCCCTTTTGCGGAAGGTTCCGCAAAAGGGAGCATTTTTTGCTTATTTCAGAGGAAATCCACTTTTCCGCTGTCGATGCGGTAGACCGCGCCGATGACGCGAAGGCCTTCATGCTCCTCCAGGCTGTGGATTTGGAGGCTGTGCTCGATGATGTCCATGCTGTGCCCCACGTTCAGGCAGCAGGCTTTATAATCGTCCTGTTCTTCGCCGATGGCGGTTTTGATCTCGTCGGTGATGAATTTGATGTAACCCTCCGGGTCGCTGTTGATGGCGGCGTCCACCGCGCCGCAGAGCGTGTGGCCCAGCACCACGATCAGCGGTGTGCCCAGATGGGAGGCGGCGTATTCAATGCTGCCCAGCTGGTGGTCGTCGATGACGTTTCCCGCCACGCGGATCACAAAAAGCTCGCCCAGACCGGCGGAGAAGATGCTCTCCGGGATCACCCGGGAGTCAGAGCAGGTGATGATAATGGCATAGGGCGCCTGCCCGTGGACGCTGGTGTGCAGCCGGAGCCTGGGGGAGATGTCGCCGGGGCAGTATTCCGCGGTCAGATAGCGTTCATTGCCCGCCTTCAGCCTTTCCAGGGCCTCAGCGGCAGAGATTTGCAGCTGTGTCATTTTTTCGCCTCGTTTACATGGCTAAAACTTCGTTCCACTTCTCCTCCACAACGGGGATGCCGTTGGCCAGATTCTCCTGGCGTCGCTTCCAGTCGCCCTCGCCGGGACAGCGCACCCGGTCGCCCTCTTTGATGGGGGTGGAGTCGTGCACGTCGGCGCAGATGGCGTTGATGATTTCGTCGGTGATCTCCGCGGACTGGAACTTGGCCGGGTCAATGGCGATCATGATCTGGGTCAGGCCCACTTCGGCGTCAAAGGTGCCGGCTTTGGCAACGGAGTTTCCGTCGGTCAGGATGGTTCCGATCATATCCAGCAGGATGGAGAGGCTGCTGCCCTTCCAGTAGCCGATGGGCAGGACCCGCTGGGTGCGCTCGATAACGGCGGGGTCGGTGGTGAGCTCACCGTTTTCGTCATAGCCGCCGGCCACAGGGAGCTGCTTTCCCGCAAGGCGGGTGCTCTCCAGCTTGCCGTAGCTGAACTGGGACAGGGCGCAGTCCACCATGATGTGCTGGCCGTTGGAGCGGGGGACCGCGAAAACAACGGGGTTATTGCCCAGGCGGCTGTCCAGCGCGCCCCAGGCGGGCATGATGGGCCAGGAGTTGGACCAGCAGATGCCGATGCAGCCTGCGTCCGCCGCCTGCCAGCCATAGGTGCCGCCGCGCATCCAGTGGTTGTTGTTGCCCAGGGCTACCACGCCCACGCCGAAGCTCCTTGCCAGCTCAATAGCCCGCGCCATGGCCCCTCTGGCGTTCAGGGGCCCGAAGCCCCGGTGCCCGTCCCAGCGCTCGATGGCGCCGAAGGAGGCCACGCACTCCGCCTCAACAGTCGGGTCGATCTCCCCGTTTTTCAGATACTCAATTACCCGGGGGAAGCGGTTCAGCCCGTGGGAGTATACCCCGCAAAGGCTGTTCTGGGCGAAGATCTCCGCCGCGTCATGGGCCCGCTCGGGGGAAAAGCCGTATTTGTTCAGCACGCGCGCGAACTCGCTGAGCATGGTTTCATAGGGAATATTCATCCTATCATTCCTTTTTTATCAGTTTATGGATCATTAATTGTTTTTTATTATATCATTCGCCGGGAAAAATGGCAAGATAAGCAGGGGCGGAGAAGAAAAAGACCTGCCACTCTCCGCAGAGAATGGCAGGCGGAACCAAGACGTTCTTATATGTCCTGATAAAACAGCCCGTGCTCCGTGCAGCACCAGAGCAGCCTCCCGTGGGCGAAAAAGGGAAGCCAGGTTTCCAGCCCCCACTCCGGGTACAGCTTTTTCACCATGACCGTATCTCCCGTGAGAAAGGCCAGAAAGGAGATGTAGTGCTCCCGGCGCATTTCATGCCTTGAGGTGACGGCCCAGCCGCTCCGCCAGCGCAAGCTGGGTCAGATTTTGCTTTTGCCGCAGGGAACGGATGAGCTTTCCGGTTTTGACCTGATCCATAACAGCACCTCCTGCCGGTATCATAAGCCCTTTGGGGCGGGAAAACAATAAACGCTCCGTAGAGTGGGCGGGTGATTTTCGCCGGAGGACGGAGCGCATGATATGAAAGAAATAGTGAAATAAATCCTCTCACGCGCCGCAGCGCATTTCCCATGGCGAAGCCATATTTCACGCACGAAGTGTATTTCACAAATCCCGCAAGGGATTTATTTCGTTGAAAAAAGCAGTATAACGGTGCGTAAATGTGGCAAAGAAACGCGAAAAGGTGCAAAACGCTGTTATTCATCCATCACGTATGAATCTATATCGATCTGTGTTTTTGTAGAATGACAGAAATCAATCACATTCATTGATGGTGCCAGACAAGGAGATGTGTTCTCTGCATATACCGTGGGAACAATTTCCAGAGTAAAAGTTACATCAAATTTTTCTCTGATTTCATTTAGCAGATCCATTTTATCAAGAAGCGGATCAATTGTGGTATGCATTTGATTTTCAACAAGGACATCATATTTATCGCAATATCCAAATACCCATGATGAAAAATCGTGCGTTGTACCATTGCGACGCTTGTCACCGATTTTCCATGTTTTATTTGGCTGTAAGCCTAACTGTTCTGTTATAACATCTGGATCAAAATCTCCGGTAATTCGGAAATATGTATAGCATCTGTTTTCTGTCACTTCACATTCTCCTTTGCGGTATTGATAGAGGAGATGAGCATTCTGCGAATAGATCCGCAGTCGTGCAACACGGTCTTTGCAACATCACAAGAGATAATGCTCGCTTTTTGGGCAATCTCGATCCAGTATTCTGTTTCATAGCATTCCTTTAATGCAATCTGTAGTTTTGCAATAAAATCAGGACGGCTGTGCGCATATTTCGCCTCGCGGATATTTGCTCCAATACTCGTTCCGCTTCGCTCAAGCTGATTGGATGACGAGTAGTGTCCCTTTATACCATCAGTCAATTTCAAGATTTGAATTGCAAATTCTGTTGACATATCGGCAAGTTTGTTTTCAGCCACCAAAATCACCTCTATAAATTCACTGTACCACAGATTCTATCTGTTTTCAATGAAATCGCGCATGGCGCGATGA
>JALFOM010000143.1 GCA_022782265.1 Clostridiales bacterium
ATGCAGAAGGTGCCAGCTAGTAGAATGGAGCACGATGTTTGCGGACATTATGCCCGACCGGATGTGTTAACGCTTCAGGTAAGGGACGAATAACAGAATTTAGTTTGATCGTACAATCAAAAACATGTGATTCATTGTATACCTAAGCGATATGTTCCCGTGTACTGTGAGGGTAGATTTGTTCCCGTGTTGTATGGACATTCACTGCATCGTCTCAACCCATGTGGAGTGCGTGGCTTTACTTTGCAATAGTGAGGTTGGCTCGAAAAATGTGCAAGTGAAATACTTGACGGAGGATATGGCCAACTCTTATGGCGTAGGCACGAATGAAGATGGGCAGGAACATGCTGGAAGCAGCACAGAGCGATAATCAGCGATGTAAAAAATATGCAGTAGATACCGCATATGCAAACACGCTCTATTGGTATCTTTACGGCAATAAATTGAGTCGTTTGCAGAATAGAAGCAGGAGGTTTATGTCCGATGAAGGGATCCGAAGCGAAGATGACTGCTTTCATGGAAGGCGCAGATAAGCGATACGTCATTCCTGTATATCAAAGAAAATATGATTGGAAGCAGGAGAACTGCAGGCAGTTGTATGATGACCTGAAGAAGATTGCTCGTGACAAGCGGGACAGTCACTTTTTCGGCAGCATTGTCTCTTCTGTGGTGCCAAACGGAAGCAAAATTGAATACCATATCATCGACGGCCAGCAGCGTCTCACGACTGTTACGCTTCTGCTCTTGGCAATCCGAAACCTGATCCGTAGTGGTAAAGTTTCGTCTGACGTGGGAAAACTAGACGAACAAATCAACCAGCGCTTTCTGATCTCTCCATGGGCAAAGGAGGATGACCAGATCAAATTGCGTCCGGTGAAAAGTGACCGAGAGGCGATGACCAAGCTGTTTGGTGAAGAGGAGGATTATGATCCTACTTCCAAACTGACACTGAATTATCGTTTCTTCTGCGATCAGCTTCTGAAAGAAGAAGTGTCCGTGGATGATCTGTATGGAGCCATAGGCAAATTGGAGATTATCAGCATCACCTTGGATCCGGGCGACAATCCTCAGCTTATTTTTGAAAGCCTTAACTCTACTGGTCTTGCTTTGACTGAAGGTGACTAAATCCGGAACTATATTCTGATGGGACAAGCTCCCAAGGACCAGAACAAGCTTTACGATACATATTGGACAACCATTGAACGTTGTACAGGAAACGATGTCAGCTGCTTTATCCGGGATTACCTCAGTATTAAGCAGCAGGTCACCCCTACAATCAGCAATGTCTATTGCTCTTTCAAAGAGTATGCAGAGAATGCACAGCTTCCCATTGAAGTTTTGCTGGATGATCTGCGCCGGTACGCTCGGTTCTTTGAAAAACTGCTCACTTGTAATAGCGGCCTAAAAAACAAGAAATTGGATGACTGCTTATACAGGATGAAGCGTCTTGAGATCGTGGTAACCCGTCCGTTCCTTATGGAAGTGTTACGGCTGAATCAAGATGGAAAGCTCTCCGTCGATGATGTCCTGCAGGTTTTCTTGATTACGGAGAACTACCTTTTCCGCAGAAATATCTGTGAGGTCCCGACTAACGCTTTGAACAAGATTTTTCTGACACTGAATAAAGAAATCCTGCGATATGACAATACAACTGACATTTATGTCCAAAAGTTTATTTATGCCCTGCTGTCCAAGAAAGACAGCGGACGCTTCCCGGACGATGAAGAATTCACTACGGCGCTGGCCACAAAGCAGGTTTACCAGATGCGCGGCAAGTACAAGGCATATCTTTTTGAGCGCTTTGAAAACTATGGAACTGTTGAAACAAAGGATGTTTATACGCATCTGGACAATAATGTGTACACCATCGAGCATATCATGCCACAGCATCTGACTCCGGCATGGACGGAATCTCTCGGTGCCAACGCATTGGAAATTCATTCTACATGGCTCCACCGTCTGGCTAACCTGACACTGACCGGATACAATCCTAACCTCAGCAATAAGACATTTGCAGAAAAAAGGGATTCTGAAGAAGGCGGCTATAAGGCCAGCGGACTGAAAATGAATCAGAAGATTTCAGTGAAAGAGTCATGGGGCTTGCCGGAGCTTGAAGAACGTAATGATGAGATGATTAATCTGGCCAAGAAAATCTGGGCATACCCTCAGACAGCATTTGTTCCTGCTGAAAAAGAATTTGACTCCTGCACACTGGATGATGAGAATGTCGAACTGACCGGTAGGGATATTGTGAAATACAGCTACCAGAGTATTGAACAGCCAGTGACCAGCTGGGCGGATATGTTCGAGCACATTGTGAAGTTTCTGCACCAAAAGGATAAAAGCGTGCTTTCCGGTCTGGCATATACTACCAGTTCCACTACTGATCTCTCCAAATATTTCAGTAATACGGAAGACGGGCTGAGGAGTGCGCTGAAGATTGACGATAATATTTATGCGGAACGGAACACGAATACTGCTCTGAAGATTTCTGTTTTGCGCCGTCTGTTTGCTCTGTACGATGCCGACCCGATGGATTTAGTATTCTACCTGAAAGACCCAGAAAGTGAGAAGGTCGCTGAGGCCAATCGCTATGAAATCAGGAAGCGCTACTGGACATACGCGCTTCCGATTATCCAGAAGCAACACATCCACAGAGGCACCTTTAGCAGCTGTAATTCTGTGACCTCAAATACAGTATCCGGCTTCTTTGGTATCAGTGGATTTTGTATTTGCTGCATTGCTAACCATGACTCTGCGCGAATCGACTTCTACATGGGCAAAAGTGATGCCGAACAGAATAAGGCAGCTTTCGACCTGCTATATAGCCACAAGAATGAAATTGAGGAGGAATTGGGTGTTTCCCTAACGTGGGAGCGTGCAAATGAGTACAAAGCATCGTGGCTCTCTTATCACCTGTATGACGTGAGCATAACTAACAAGGCTGACTGGCCGCGCATGGCAAGGTTCCACGCAGAATGGAGCGACAAAATTTGTAACGCCGTGATCCCGTATTTACAAACTGAAGACGAAACAAGTGCAAAGCTAACGGAGCTTGCCGGCATTTTCCGCGAGTGGACAGCGAGCTGCGAAGGCGTAAATGAAAACCTGGCAAAATGTAATCGTACTTATACCCGTTTCACCACCACCGGAATGAGTGATATTTTGCCGGATATTCCGGATGCACCGAGCGGGTGGAATACTGATAACCACTACTTCTATGAAATCGTAAATCGCACTGGAGCAAATGCCTATATCCAATTTTCCATCAGCTCCCGAAATGGCACGGATGAGTTCCTCGCTATCTGCGATCGGATAAATAAACACTATCCGGCTAAGTTTGGTAAAGAAGACTGGCAATGGCGAACGCCTTTCAAGACCACGACGATAGACATCGGTGATGATCTTTCCAAGGAAGATATCTTTGCCAAACTGGATCTGTGTCTGAAAGAGATCCAAACTTTTGAGGCTGAATTAAAATCAAAACTGCAGGAGTATTGACATCATCGGAGTTATTACCAGCTGTGGAGACGGTAGTTCTTTTATCTCGAGCATAAGTTGGAGAAATTATGGAAAAATACTTTGAAATTAACAAAAACAATCAGAATATAAGATGCAAACTATATTACGATAAACGACACAGCATTGAAAAGGTCGTATTGTACGGGCATGGATTTGCTGGCCACAAAGACAACGGTGCGGCACAAAAGTTTGCAGACAGAGTATTGTCAAAATATAAAGGTGTTGCGGTTTTAATTTTTAACTTGCCTTGCCATGGTGACGATGTGAAGAAGAAAATGGTTCTGCAGGACTGCATGACTTACATCGAGACCGTAATTGCCTACATTCGTTCAGAGCTTCATTCAGAGAAAATCTATTCTTACGCAACCAGCTTCGGCGGATATCTTGTTCTGAAATATATATCAGAGCATGAAAACCCGTTTGCAAAAATTGCTCTGCGCTGCCCGGCTGTAAATATGGCCGATGTGCTCACCGGTACTATCATGAAAAGCGATGAGCTTGAGATGCTTATAAAAGGAAAAAATGTTCAGGTTGGATTTGATCGAAAGATTGAAATAAACCGACAGTTCCTCACCGATCTTGAAGAATCAGATATACAGAAGATTGACTATCTGGATTTTGCTGATGACATTCTGATCCTTCATGGCACGAAGGACGAAGTTGTTCCTTTTGAAGCTGTAGAAAAATTTGCAGAAAACAACCTGATTGAATTTATACCGGTTGAGAATGCAGACCATAGATTCCAGAATCCCGCCTGCATGGAATTGGCAACAAAGAAAGTTCTGGAGTTTTTTGCCTTCTAAAATGCGGTAATTTATATAGGGTGATCTGATTGAAAAGGAATATGGAGATATTTAAGTTACTAAAAAAGAATAAACAGAGCACAGATTCATCAGTAATGCAATCTGAACAAACGCCTGAATGTATAGATAGAGCCAAGTTGATTTTGTCAGAACGGCAAATGCCGGGCATTCAGTGGGATATTCTTCTCGATGGAAAACAGGTAACACAATACTGTTATTTTGAAAACAACGTAGCTCATTTTTCTGTTGGGACAGAAGCCATTGATGGACCGGATATATTATTGAGCAGAGATTACTACATCTATTTTTATGCACAGTATGATGAAAAAAGCGATTGCTATTTGGTAATCCAGGATTTCGACGGTCCATTCATACCGTGCCCTCACGGTGAAAAATTTACATATGGTATCGACAGTTTCACCCTTCTGTAAAATCACACTACAGCAGAATGCGCCCGACAGGTTTTTCTAACCGAAAGGGATGATATGTTCCCGTTTACTATAGAAACCGGGCTATAGGAGAAAAGCAGATGGAAAAAGAACAATACGATAAACTGATGGAAGCAGCGTCGAAAAACGCGTACATGAGTATTGCGGTCAACGGGGACGGAAGCCCGGTTCGGGGCAACTTCGTTCCCTGGGAGCGAACCACATCGGCCTTCAATATGCGGACGCCTGTAGTGACCCTTTCCGTGTCGGATCTTCAGGATGAACAGATCATGGCCGCTCTGCGCAGCTGCGATCTTGCCGGCTGCTATCTTTTCACAGCCCTGTCTGATTACAGCTTTCTATCTGATTTCACAGGGCTCTGGGATTTATTTATTCTCCACGGTGAGAACATCCGCGATCTTTCCTTCCTCCGGTCCATGTCGGAACTCTTCATGTTTTATTTGGAAGACGCCACTTTGCCGGATCTGCGGCCCCTGGTCGATTGCTGCAATGCAAGCAAAAGCTTTGCCGGGAAATGTCTCGGTTTTTATCGCTGCCGGGTGGAGGACACCTCCGCTCTGTCCGACGTGAACTGCATTCTGTCGGAATTGCTGGTCTGGCCTGTCAGCGGAGATACCCGCGAGCGGTGGAAAACCACCAGAAAACCCGGTGTTTTTAAGTTTTATGAACAACAAAAGCAGGAATGAAAGATGACCTGGTCAGCATCGGAGAACAATTTGCCGGATGCATTGTTCACGAGCCTGGTCTGGAATAAATATTTGCAGTTGACTTTCCTGATTTAGTTTGCTATATAAAGATACAGTGTCTAATGGCGAGGTATGGGAGTCTCTTTGAGGTAAGTCCCCCCCGCCGGTTTAGATGCTGTATCTTCTTTTATGATTTTGCCCGGAGACGAGGAATAACTATGGGTACAACGAAAAAACAACTGACAACATGGGAGGCGGCCTGTATCATCACGGGCTACGGGATCGGTGCAGGCGTACTCAGCATGCCCTATATGGCGGCGCGAAACGGCCTGATTCTCTCCACGCTGATCCTGATTCTCTCTCTGCTTGCAAGCTATGTGCTGCATTTGATGATCGCGGAAATCGCGTTGAAGGAGGGCAACGGCGGGCAGATCATCTCCTGTCTGAACCGTTTTCTTTTCCGGGGAAAGACGAAGCAGGTTCTAACGGTCATTTTCTTTGTGCTGATGGCGGTGATCCTGGTGACCAATCTGGCGGCGTATATTTCCGGCGCTGAAGAGATCATCGTGGGTCTGCTCCCTATCCCCTCCATCGCGGCAAAGCTGCTGTTTTATGTGGTTGCAGCCTCTGTGGTGCTGTTTGGTCTGAAGGCGGTGGGCGTTTCGGAAAAAATTGCCGTGACGGTGATTTTCGCGCTGATCGCCGCTCTGGCTGTCGCATCCCTTTTGAATATCCGCAATCCCCTCAGCCTGTCCGCCGGTTCTCTCAACGATGCGCTGGCCTATTACGGCCTGGCTATGTTCGCCATGTCCGCTTTCTTTTCTGTGCCCCAAGCAGTAGAAGGGCTGGACGGCGACACGAAAAAAATCCGCAAGGCCGTCTTTCTGGGCCTGCTGAATAACTTCATTCTGATCCTGGTCATTTCCGTCTGTTCCCTGCTCTCCTCCACGGAGATCACCGAATTGGCAATGGTGGGATGGAGCGCCGGAATCGGCCTTTGGGCGCAGCTTATCGGCGGCCTCTTTACTGTTCTGGCCATGATGACCACCTATTGGTCCTTGTCCCTGGCTCTGGGCGGCATCGTTGACGACATGCTGCACACCGGCACAAAGATCAGTTGGCTTCTGGCTACCCTGCCGTCCCTGATTCTGGTACTGTTCAATGTGGCCGGTTTTCTGGATCTCATGCGGACAGCCGGCGGGCTGATCGCCATCATTATCGCCGTCATGGTGGTTCCCGCCTATCACAACGCACGAAGAGATGTGCCTGAAAACAATCTGCTCCGGCGCAGCGGACTTCCCCTTGAAATCATGATCGTCATTGCCTACATCCTGATGGCTGTGGGAAGCGTGGTTCCGGTATGAGACAAACCCTGTTTACCAACGCTTTCATTCACACAGGCCGGACCGAAGCGGAAGTTTTTTCGGCCATGCTGGTGGAAAAGGGCCATATCAAGGCGCTGTATTCCGCCGAAGAGGCTGCGGCCTACCGCGGTAAAGCCAAAGTTGTGGATCTTCAGGGCAGACATGTCTATCCCTGCCTGATCGACGCCCATGTACATATGCTGCTGACCATTGCGGTAATGGCCATGGGCTTCAATCTCTGCCAGATCACTGCCGGGGGCGTGGAGCCAAACACCATGAAAGGCGTGGAGGAGCGGCTGCGCAATTATGTGTCAGCGCAAAAGCCGGATGCCGTTATCGCCTGCAATAATTACATTATGACGGCCATCGACGAACACCGTATGCCCACCAGAGAAGAGCTGGACGAATGGGGCGGCGGAAGGCCTGTCGTCATATACAACATCGACGGGCACAGCACTTCCCTCTCCACGAAAATGCTGGAGCTTGTGGGCATCTCTCCCGAAGGGCACAGCGGCATATTGCAGGGAGAAGAGAACGAGCGGGCCCAGGGCCGCATCATTGACACGGTAAGTTCCCTGATTACGCTGCCGGTTCTGGCAAAGGGCATTGCCAGATTTCAAAACACCTGCGCCTCCTGTGGCATCAGTGTTGTGGGCGCCTTGGAGGGAAACGGCGATTCACCCAAAGACCCCACTACAGGGCTGATCGCCAGACTGGCAAGGCATTTTGATGTGGGCGTCCGGCTGTACCTGCAATATGTGGATCTGGAGCGGGTCAAACCCTATCGCAAATGGATGAGCCGCCCGAGAGTCGGCGGCTGCGGCGACTGGGAAATGGACGGCTCCGTCGGCTCCCACAGCGCGGCCTTTCTTGTCCCCTTTTCCGATACCGGAAAAACTGCCCCCTGTTATTATACGCAGGACTTTGTGGATCAGCTTGTTTTGGAGGCGGACAAGGGGGGATATCAGATGGCAAGTCACGCCATCGGAGAAGCTGCCGTTGAACGGATCCTTCACGCCCTTGAACAACTCCATTCTCCTCGCATGCACCGGATCGAGCACTGCGAATTTGTCAGTGAAGAGAGCTTCCGTACACTGTGCAAGGGCAAGTACGCGGTGATGATGCAGCCGGGCTATTCCTGGATCGACAAGAGATATCTGCATACCTATGAGCGTTACCTGCCTTCGGAGCTTTTCAGCAAAATGAAGCTGAAATCTCTGGTCGATGCAGGCGTCTGCGTGTGCGGTTCCTCCGATTCTCCCGTGCAGGATATGGACCCCTATCTGCAAATGCTGGGCATGGTGCAGTTTTACAACGAAGAGGAATCCCTTTCCCCCTTCCAGGCTTTCCGCTGCTATACCGCCAACGCGGCAAGGAGCATTGAGGAAGAAGCTATTCGGGGAACACTGGAAGTCGGAAAAAAAGCGGACTTTTTCACCGCCGACCGGGACTTTTTCACCCTGTCTCCCCGGGAGATCGTGGATTTCCGGCCGGTTGAGACATGGTACGGCGGCAGAAAATACCGGCAGAAAAAGGGAACTGTCCCGGAGCTTTTGGCTATGCTGCTAAGAAAGCCGAAGCAAATATAAAATGATATCGCCTGAAAAATTGTTCAGCCGGCTCATTTAACGAGCCGGCTGAATGTTTCATGCCCTGGGAAAACGTACCGTAATGCTGGTGCCCTTCCCCGGTGTGCTTTGCAGGTCGATCTTTGCGTTGTGCACCATTGCGGAGTGCTTGACGATGGAGAGACCCAGGCCGGTGCCGCCCACCTCCTTGGAGTGGCTCTTATCCACCCGGTAGAAGCGCTCAAAAACCCGGCTCTGGTGCTCCGGCGGGATGCCAATGCCCGTATCAGACACGTTGAGCACGGAAAACTCCCCTTCATTGCTGACCGTGAGCTTTACGCTGCCATCGGCTTTGTTGTACTTAATGGCGTTGTCAAGAAGATTATAGATCATGCCGCTCACAAGCTGCCTTACGCCCCAGATGAACGCAGGACCGCCGCAAAGCTCCACGGTAATCTTATTCTCCTTCGCCTCGTTTCCAAGGCTGTCTATCACAGAGCCGGACAGCGCGTAAAGGTCGATCCTCTCCCGCTGCATATCCTCCGCCCCTTCATCAAGGCGGGAAAGGCGGATAATGTCTTCAATAAGATTAATGAGCCGCTGGGCCTCCGAATAGATCTGACCGGCAAACCGGACTGTGTCCTCGGGCTTGACCATGCCGTTTTTCATCAGCTCCGCGCAGCCGGAAATGCTGTGCAACGGCGTTTTCAGCTCGTGGGACACGTTGGCGGTAAATTCCCGGCGAAGCTGTTCGGCGTTTTCCCGCTCGGTGATATCAAAAAGCAGCAGCGCAACGCCCCCGATATTTCCGCCGCTGATGATGGGGCTTGCGTCAAGCTGATACTCACGGCCTGTAAGGCAGAGCTTTGTCTCTGAACGCTGCCCCGTTCTCGCCTCTTCAAGGAGCTTCTGCATCTCAAGGGAACGGTTCACCGTAAGAATGTCCTGGCCCACACTGCTTTTGTCCGCATCAAGAATGGTTAAGGCCGCGTTGTTTATGCTGAGTATGGTGCCCGAGGAATTGAGCAGCACAAGGCCCTCGCTCATGTTGCTGGTGACGGCCAGGAATTCATCCTTTTTCTGCTTCAGCTCCAGGGCCTGGCCCTTCAGCTGCCGCTGCTGGCTGTCGATCCGGCGGAGCAGCGGCGAAAGCTCGTCAAAGCCCTCGTTGTTCAGCGGCTCATCCAGATTCAGCTCGTTCAGGGGTCTGACCACGGTCTTTGACACCCTGGAGGCCAGCACAAGGGCCAGAATCACCGCCACCAGAGATACCAACAGCACAGGCTGTATCAAGCCCAGCATGATGGTCAGCACACTGTTCTGGGTTATGGCAAGGCGGATAACAGAACCGTCTTCCAGGCGCTGGGCAGAATAGAGCAGCCGCTCCATCAGGGTGCTTGAATATCTGGCGCTGTGACCATAGCCGCTGACCATGGCCTGCTTGACCTCTTCCCGCTCCAAATGGTTTTCCATGGTACTGGCGTCGCTGTCGCTGTCAAAAAGAACGGTTCCGTCCGCCCCTATCCAGGTGATACGGTAGCTTTGGGTGTCAAGGCCGTCGAAATAGGCCGCTCCGTTTTCCTCCACGCCCCTGGCGGCAAGCCCGGCCTCTATTCTCAGCTGGTCCTGCTGCACCTGGGAAAAATAATCGTAAAGAATGCCCATAATCAGGGTGACAGAGGCCAGAAATACCGCAAGGGCGACCAGACAGATGGCGCGAAATATTCTTTTTGTCATTGAAAATCCCCCTTATGCTCCCGCAATCGGATCATGCAAGCGTCTCTTCATGCCGGCCTGTTATGGAAAACAGCACCCACTTTGCAATATTCACCGCATGGTCGCCGATCCGTTCAAAATACTTTGCGATCATCAGCAGATCCAGGGTCTGTTCCCCGTCTGTGCCCGACTTGCTGAACAGCTCGATCAGCGCGAGCTTGATTTTGTCAAAATAGTCGTCCACCACATCATCATAGAGAATGACGGATTTTGCCGTGGCCGCATCCTTTTTCACAAAAGCGTCAATGCTGTCCGTCACCATTTTTATGACAGAAAGGGCCATATCATGGATATATCTGGTGTCTCCTCCGGCGGAGATGTTGGCCAAGGAGATGATCTCCGCGATATCCGACGACTGATGGCCGATGCGCTCCATATCCGTGACCATTTTCAGCGCGGAGGAGATGATGCGAAGATCCTTCGCCACCGGCTGCTGCTGCAAAAGCAGCTTCAGGCACATGGATTCAATATCTCTCTCCTTCCGCTCGATCTGCGCAGAAAGCTCCGAAACCTTCTTTGCAAGAGCAGTATCCCCGTCAAGCAGGGCTTTGGCGGACATGGCAATGGCGTTTTCGCAGAGGGAACCCATGCTGATCATTTCCCTGTTCAGCTCTGTGAGCTGTTTGTCAAATCCTGATCTCATCAACCGAACCTCCCTGTGATATAGTCTTCTGTCTTCTTGTTCTGCGGCATGGAGAACAGCTTTTCCGTATCATCGTACTCAATCAGCTCTCCCAGCAGGAAAAAGGCGGTTTTATCGGATATACGCACAGCTTGCTGCATGTTATGGGTTACGATGACGATAGTATACTGCTTTTTCAGCTCCTCTGCAAGTTCTTCTATCCTTGCTGTGGAAATGGGGTCAAGAGCCGATGTAGGCTCATCCATAAGCAGCACCTTCGGCCCGACAGCCAGCGCCCTGGCGATGCACAGTCTCTGTTGCTGGCCGCCGGAAAGACCGAGAGCGGATTTTTTCAGCCGGTCCTTCAGCTCGTCCCATATGGCCGCGCCACGCAGGGACTGTTCAACGATCTCATCCAGCCTGGCTTTGGACCGGATGCCGTGGGTACGCGGGCCGTAGGCCACATTGTCGTAAACGCTCATGGGGAAAGGATTGGGCTTCTGAAAAACCATACCGATGTCACGGCGCAGGAGGTTTACGTCCACAGAGGGGGCGAAAATATCCTGTCCCTGGTATTTTACCGTGCCGGTGATTTTAACCCCCTGAACCAGATCGTTCATCCGGTTCAGCGTTTTAAGAAAGGTGGATTTACCGCAGCCGGAGGGCCCGATCAGGGCGGTGATACTGTTTTCCGGGATCTCCATGCTGATGCCTTTCAGCGCCTGGGTCTCGCTGTACCACAGGCAAAGGTCTTCTGATGTAATAATATTACTCATGTGTCTCTCCGTTTTTTGAAAAATTTGCCTGTAAACTGGGCTGTCAGGTTGATGAGGAGGGTCAGGACCATCAGGATCGCCGCAATGGCAAAGGCTACCTCAAACTCACCCTCCTCTTTTGCATACACATACAGTGCCACCGTCAGCGTAGCGCCGGCACTGGTAAGCCCGTCAAAAAAGCCGTTCAGCGCGTGGGCAAAGCCGGCGGTGAAAAGCAGCGCAGCGGACTCGCCCAATATTCTGCCCATAGCCAGGATACAGCCGGTCACAATACCGTCAACACAGCTTGGCAGCACCACGGTGTAGATCACGCGCCACTTCCCTGCTCCCAGACCAAAGGCGCCCTCACGATAGCTCTGGGGAACGGCCTTCAGGCTCTCCTGGGTGGTACGCATCACCGTTGGCAGATTCATGATCACCAGCGTCAGCGCACCGGCCAGCAGTGAGGTCTGAAAACCGAGGAACTGGCAGAAAAAGAGCATACCTACAAGGCCGTAAATTACCGAAGGGATGCCGGAAAGGGTCTCTGCGGCATACTCGATGACGCCGACCAGCTTCTTGTTTTCCGCGTATTCCGTCAGGTAGATCGCAGCGCCTACGCCCAGGGGGAGCACCACCACAAGGCAGGCGATGATGATATAGATCGTGTTTAAAATATCCGGCAAGATACCGATGCTGTTTGAAAGATAGCTGGGCTTGGTACTCAGGAGCTTCCATGTGATATTGGGAAGGCCCTTTATCAGCACATAGCCTATAATTGCCAGCACCAGCGCGCAGGTAACAAAGACGGAGAAATACATCAGGGCATGCATTGTACCGCCGTATAGTTTCCGTCGCAGGGGGTATTTTTCTTTTGACATGCTCAGCCCTCCTTCTTATGCTTCAGTATAAGGTTGAGTCCTGCATTGATCAGCATAATGAACAGGAACAGAACAAGCGCGATGGAAAACAGTGCCTGACGGTGGAGGCCGGAAGAATATGCCATCTCGCTGGCTACCGCCGTGGTGAGAAAACGCACACTCTGAAACAGTGAGGGCATGTTTGCCGCATTGCCGGAGACCATCATCACAGCCATTGCCTCTCCCAAAGCACGGCCCACGCCCAAAACAATAGCCGTGGCGATACCGCTTTTCGCGGCGGGGACAGAGACGCGCATATAGGTCTCGATCTGGGTGGCTCCCAGGGCCAGAGAGCCTTCCTCGTATTCCTTGGGCACTGCCTCAAGGGAGGTCATGGATACGTTGATGATGGAAGGAAGCACCATGACAGACAGGACAATGATTGCCGCAAGCAGGCTTGCGCCGTCCGGCACATGGAACAATTTCCTTATCGCCGGAACAAGGATGAGCATACCCACAAGGCCGTACACCACGGAAGGGATGCCGGCCAGCAGGCTGACGGCGCTGCTGACAATGCTCTTTACTTTCGGCGGCGCAAGCTTGGCAAGATAGACCGCGGTAAAAAAGCCGATGGGCACGCCCAGCAGCAGCGCTCCGGCAGTACCGTAAACGCTGGAGAGGATAAAAGGCAGAATGCCATAAGCCGGTTCCGCGTAAGTCGGCGCCCACTGGGAACCGAACAGAAACTCCACAATGCCGATTTCTTTAATAGCGGGAATTCCCGCAACAAGGAGATAAATGCTGATAAGGAGAACACACAGTACGGTGATCATTCCCAGAAAGAAAAAGATGGCGTGTACGATGTCCTCAACCAGTTTTTTTCGGTTTTTTGTTTTTTTCATCATGATTCAAAAAATACAAAACACGGCACTTTCAGATTGAAAGTGCCGG
The DNA here is from genome assembly GCA_022782265.1 of Clostridiales bacterium. GTDB lineage: Bacteria > Bacillota > Clostridia > Oscillospirales > Oscillospiraceae > Limivicinus. Next base: position 13,357 of record JALFOM010000143.1, read on the forward strand.
TTTGATTATTCTTTCTGTCAGTTTACAGCAACTGCTCCGGCGTCTGCGATGATAGATGCGGCGTCTGCGGAAGTGATGTAGTCAAAGAAGGCCTGTGCTGCCTCAGAAAGCTCCTCGCCCTCACGGGTTACCAGAACGAAGGGGCGCTGTACCAGATAGCTGCCGTCCTTAACAGTCTCCTCAGAGGGAGCAACACCTTCAACAACGAGAGCCTTCACGGTGTCACCGATAGAGGCAAGAGAAGCATAGCCGATTGCGTCGGGGTTCTGGGCCACGGTGGTGATCACGTCGCCGGTGCTGGTCAGCTCCTGACGGTAGACACAGGCGTCAGCAGTCTTGGTGATGCTCTCAAAACCGTCTCTGGTGCCGCTGCCGGCCTCACGGCCGATCACAACGATCTCCGCGTCAGCTCCGCCAAGCTCGCTCCAGTTGGTGATCTCGCCGGTATAGACCTTTGCGATCTGCTCAAGGCTCAGCTCACCGATGGGGTTTTCGGGGTTAACGATGACGGCGATGCCGTCCAGAGCAAGGACAGTGGCTTTCAGGCCGTTAGCTGCTTCCTCGTCCTTCAGGTTGCGGCTGGAGAGGCCGATGTCGCAGCGTCCCTCGGACACGGCGGTAATGCCGCTGCCGGAGCCGGTGGGGTTATAGGTGAAGTTTACGTCGGGGTTTGCTTCGGTAAAGGCCTCGCCCAGTGCGCCGATGACCTTCTGCATGGAGGTGGAGCCGTCGGTGGAAACAGAACCGCTGAACTTTGCTTCGGGGGCAGTGCTTTCAACAGCTTCGGTGGCTGCGGAAGGGGCAGTGGAGGCGGCAGGTGCAGCAGTGTTGCTTCCGCAGCCGGAAAGAGCCGCTGCCAGCATTACTGCCGTAAGAACAATTCCCATAATACGCTTTTTCATTTTGTATATCTCCTTCGATATTTTCTTATAATCCTTTCCGATTACGACCTTGATGATAAGCCATAAAGGTAAGCTCCAATATCGTGCTGTTGTAAAAAGCGTGTAAACTGTGTTAAGAAAGGAAATCCTTTTAAAACTTGAAAAAAATGCTTGAATTGTGGTGGGCTATATGATATACTTTCAAATGCTGTTAATTCGTAAAATATCGAAAGGATTGAAATAAATGTCTGTACTCACCATCATTCTCACCGTTATTCAGCTTCTCTCCGGCCTGGCCGTCACTGTCGTCGTTCTGATGCAGAGCGGCAAGAGCGCAGGACTTTCCGGCGCCATCTCCGGCGGCGCGGAGACCTTCCTCTCCAAGGGCAAGGCCAAGACCTGGGACGCAAAGCTGGCTAAGGCCACCAAGTGGTTCGCTCTGGCCTTCGTTCTGCTGACCCTGCTGCTGAACCTGATCTGATGTATTGATGTATATCAAAACCTGCCCGGTCGAATGACCGGGCAGGTTTTTTGCTCTTGTTCGAATTAAAGCACTGTCAATTCAAAAAATACCGCTGAGAAGCAACGCATAAATAACCCAATGAACAAAAGAAATTTACTCCCAAGCAAAAGCATTTTGTCGCCTCCGCCCCTTTTTATTAAAGACAGCCGCTTTGAAAACCTGGTACAGCGCAGTAATACTGTTTCCAGGCCACATGAGCGGCTGTTTCTTATTCCCAATTTTTCCACACGTCCGGGCAGTAGCCCACGGTGGCCTGCTTGCCGTTGCGGACAATAGGCGTTTTGAGCAGATAAGGCACTTCGTAGAGCTTATCCATTTTTGCTTCCGTTGAGGCCAGGTACCGGAAGAGAGGATAGTCCTCATCCTCCGTATTGACCATGGCCTCAAGGCCAACGGCATTTTTTACGGCGTTCAGTTCTCCCCTGCTCATGCCGTATTTCAAAATGTCCACAAACTGATATTTGATTCTGCGCTCCTTGAAATAGCGCTCAGCCTTTTTGGTGTCAAAGCATTTGGCCTTGCCGAAAATCTGTATATTCATACCTTATATCTCTGTGATTACGGGAAGGATCATGGGGCTTCTTCTGGTGGTCTTATAGAGGTAGCCGGAGAGGTTATTCTTCACCTTGCTCTTGATGGTGGTCCAGTCACTGATATGCTGGGCCTCGCAGGCGGCGACGGATTCCAGCGTGACCCGCTTCAGTTCGTCCATCATCGCTTCCGCTTCCTTGACGTAGATAAAGCCGCGGGTGACGATCTCCGGGTCGGCGATCAGCACATGATCCTGAGAAGAGAAGGGCATGACCACAACCACCATACCGTCCTCGGCCAGGCGGTGCCTGTCGCGCATGACAACGCTGCCTACCTCGCCCACGCCGCTGCCGTCCACCAGGACCGCGCCGGAGGGCACCGTGTTTTCGCAGGTTATGGATTTCTTGGTGATCTCAATGACCTTGCCGTTTTCGCCGATGACAATGTTTTTGGGCTGTACGCCCATCATTTTGCCGATCTCCGCGTGCTTTACCAGCATACGGTACTCGCCGTGAACGGGGATGAAGTACTTGGGCTTTGTGAGGGCAAGCATCATCTTCTGCTCCTCCTGGGAGGCGTGGCCGGACACATGCAGATCGGTATGCCGGTCATAGATAACCTCCGCGCCCTTGTGGAAAAGCTCGTCCACCACACGGCTGATCATATTCTCGTTGCCGGGAATGGCGGAGGCGGAGATAATGACCCTGTCTCCCGCGTCGATACGCACCTGTTTATGCTCGGAGAATGCCATGCGGTAAAGGGCGGACATGGTCTCACCCTGACTGCCGGTGGAGATGATGACCACCTGGTTTTTGGGAAGCTTGTTGATATGCTCGATATCCACCATCACATTTTCCGGGATATCCATATAGCCAAGCACAGTGGAAACACGGAGCACATTTTCCATGCTGCGCCCGGTTATGGCCACCTTGCGGTTATATTTTGCCGCCACATTCACGATCTGCTGGAGCCGGTGGACGTTGGAGGCAAAGGTGGTGATGATGATACGCTTGTCGCAGCCCATGAACAGCTTGTTGAAGCTCTCCCCCACCTTGCGTTCAGAGTCGGAATGTCCCGGCTTTTCCACGTTGGTAGAGTCGCTGAGCAGGGCAAGTACGCCGTCATTGCCCAGCTGGCCCAGCCGGACCAGGTCGATCATTCCGCCGGATATGGGCGTAACGTCGATCTTGAAGTCGCCGGTGTGGATTACCGTGCCCAAAGGTGTGCCAATGGCCAGGGCCACAGAATCCGGAATGCTGTGGTTCACATGAATAAACTCAACGGTAAAGCAGCCCAGGCGGAAAACAGATCCGGCTTTTTTCGTGAAGATCTGGGTGTTGTACAGCAGATCATGCTCCTCTAACTTCAGCTCAACCAGAGCCGCCGTCAGCGGTGTGGTGTAAATCGGGATGTCCAGATCCTTCAGCACATAGGGAACAGCGCCGATATGGTCCTCATGTCCGTGGGTCAGGATAAGGCCCCGGATACGGTCGGCGTTTGCTTTCAGATAGCTGACGTCCGGCAAAACAATGTCAATGCCGTACATATCCTCATCGGGAAAGCCCATACCGCAGTCGACCACGATAATGTCGCTGCCGAACTCGTAGGCAGTCATATTTTTGCCGATCTCACCCAGACCGCCCAGGGGAATAATTTTCAGTTTAGATACCATATATCCTCCATTTCTGTAAAATTGCACACAAAATCTCAACCACGCCATGCTGCCGCAGCGAGGTTTGCTTATGTACATTTTTAAATTATATCCGGTTTATTTGTTTTTAAAATGAATGAGGGAGAAGATCACATCTCCGTTCTTCCCTCGATAGCCCGATTCAAGGTGGCGTCATCCGCGAACTCAAGGTTTGAGCCCACCGGGATACCGTAGGCCAGGCGTGTCACTTTGATATTGAAGGGCTTTAGCAGCCGGGAGATGTACATGGCCGTGGCCTCCCCTTCCGTGTCCGGGTTTGTGGCCATGATGACTTCCTGCACGTCAGACTCCGCCACCCGCACAAGCAGCTCCTTGATGCGGATATCGTCCGGGCCCACATGGCTCATGGGGGATAAAACACCGTGGAGCACATGATAGGTGCCGTTATATTCCCGTCCCCGCTCGATGCTGAGCACGTCTCTCGGCTCGGACACCACACAGATGGTGGATTTATCCCGCCTGTCGCTGGCGCAGATGGAGCAGATCTCCCCTTCGGTCAGATTCTGGCATACAGAGCAGCAGCGCACATTGGCTTTCGCCTCGGTAATGGCGTCGGCAAAGGCTTTTGCCTCCCCGTCGGGCAGGGCCAGCACATGGAAAGCAAGGCGCTGGGCGCTCTTTCTGCCGATACCGGGCAGAGACGCAAATTTATCAATCAGATTTTCCAAGGATGCAGGGAAAAATGACATAGAATAGTTACCCCGAACAAAAAATGATAATCAGGCCTCTCTGATGGCCCTGACAGCGGCGGCCCTGTCCGCCTTTCCGAACACGGCGCTGCCGGCAACAAGGACGTTTGCCCCGGCCTCTTTCACCAGCTTTGCCGTCACGGCGTCCACACCGCCGTCCACTTCCAGCTCGCAGCCCGGACAGGCCTCATCCAGCATTCTGCGCACCTGCGCAATTTTCGGCAGCTGGTCGTGCATAAAGCTCTGGCCGCCAAAGCCCGGCTCCACCGTCATCACAAGCACCAGATCCACCAGACCGAGATAAGGAGCGATTGCCCCGGCAGGGGTTTTGGGCTTGATGGTCACGCCGGTCTTTTTTCCCAGCTTCTTCACCGTTTCCAGGGCGGCTATGATGTTCTCCCGGCTGTCCGCCTCCACATGGACGTTCACCAGATCCGCCCCGGCAGAGCAAAATTGCTCCACATAGCGCAGCGGTCTGTCAATCATCAGGTGGACGTCGATAAACATGTCCGTCGCCTTGCGCAGGGATTTGAGCACAGGGATACCGATGGAGATATTGGGGACAAACTGCCCGTCCATCACATCAAAATGGACGTAATCTGCCCCGGCCATTTTGATCTCTGCCACCTCATCGCCAAGGCGGGCAAAGTCAGCCGAGAGTATGGACGGCGCGATTTTTATCATCAGAAAGATCTCCTTTTCCCCTTCAAGACCGTTATGGTTTATTATACTACAACTCAACAGATTTTTGCAATACTCTTGACTGACAGAATATTTCGATATAAAATAATATATTGAAAAAAACAGTGACGGAGGAATGCAATTTGCCAAAACCGAAGAAGAAAAAGAAGTCCGTCAGCCCGATCTATACCTTTGCGGTCACCTGGCTGATTTTGTCTCTCATCATTCCTCTGTATAAAATATGGGGGCTGCTGATCACCGCCGGTCTTTGCTGCTTTACCGCTTTTATCGCCGGGCGGATCTCCGCAAAGCACAGCGCCAGGGAAGAGGCCGAAGAGCAGCAGGTCAAACAGGCGGAAGAAAAACAGGCTCCTCCGGAGAAAAAGAGCTACGGCCCGGAGATCGACCCCATCCTTGAAGAGGGCAACCGTGCGCTGAGTGAAATGGGCCGTCTGTACATGTCCATCAAGGATGTGGAAGTACGACAGAAAATCAATGAGATCATGCGCATTACGGACAAAATAACCCAGGACGCTATCGACGATCCCTCCGATATCCCGCAGATCAAAAAGTTTATGAACTATTATCTGCCCACCACCATCAAGCTTCTCAACGCTTACGACAGGATGAGCGCCCAGGGCATAGAGGGCGAAAACCTTGACAAGAGCATGAAGAACATCAACGAGATGCTGGATGCGGCCATTGTCGCCTATAAAAAGCGCCTGGACTCCCTGTTTGCCAATCAGGCCCTGGATATAGAGACGGATATTGAAGTAATGAACACCATGCTCGCCCGGGAGGGTCTCTCCGGCGGGAGCGATTTCAAGATCAAAGAGGATTATTAAAACAGAAAGGAACAGTTCAACATGAGTATGGACAACACCATTCCCAGCCTTACCCTTGAGCCCAACGCCGCTGCAGCAGTGGAGGAGGCTCCCGCCCCTCAGGCTGTTAAAGAGGACATTCCCGTTGAAAAACCTGAGCTCAGCAAGCTCTCCCCCGCCGAGCAGGCGGCCGTCAAGGAATTTGCCGAAAAGATTGACATTCTCAACACCGAGCAGGTCATGAATTACGGCAGTGCCGCGCAGAAAAACATCACCGAATTTTCCGACGCCGCCCTTAACAGCGTCCGCACCAAGGATCTGGGCCAGGTGGGCGACATGCTCAGCGACCTGGTGATCGAGCTGAAGGGCCTGAATTTTGAGCCGGAAGAGAAGAAGGGCTTTCTCGGCCTGTTCAAAAAGACTTCTCAGAACATTGCCTCGCTGAAAGCCCAGTATGACAAGGCCGAGGTCAATGTGGACAAGATTGTGGAATCCCTTGAAAAACACGAGATCACGCTGATGAAGGACATCAGCATGATGGACAAGATGTACGAGCGCAACCAGGAGTATCTGAAGGAACTGACCATGTACATTCTGGCCGGCAAGATCAAGATCGAGCATCTGCGCAATGTGGAGCTTCCTGAGGTTCAGGCCAAGGCCAGGGAATCCGGCCTGCCCGAGGACGCCCAGGCCGCAAACGATTTTGCCAACATGATCGGCCGTTTTGAAAAGAAGATCCACGATCTGGAGCTGACCCGCACCATCTCCATCCAGATGTCTCCCCAGATCCGTATGATCCAGAACAACGACACCCTGATGGCGGAAAAAATCCGCTCCTCCATTGTCAACACCATTCCCCTCTGGAAGAGCCAGATGGTTATGGCCCTGTCCCTCCACCACTCCGAGCAGGCCATGAAGGCCCAGCGTGAGGTGACGGATGTGACCAATGAGCTGCTGACCAAGAACGCCCAGGCCCTGCACCAGGGCAGCGTCAGCATTGCCAGGGAGGCAGAGCGCGGTATTGTTGACCTGGAGACGCTGAAGAAGACCAACCAGGAGCTGATTGCCACACTGGACGAGGTACGCCAGATTCAGGATGACGGCCGTGCCCGCCGCGCCCAGGCCGAGGAGGAGCTGGGCCGCATCGAGGGCGAGCTGAAGCAGAAGCTGCTGGACATGAAGGGCTGATAAACGGTCCGGGAGAAGCCAATGAATTTTTTGAAGAAACCTTTTGTGGCGGTGCTGCTCTCCGCGCTGATCATCTGCGGCTCCACCCTGCTGTCTGCGGATATCAAGCTGGGCAGAGAATGCCAGAATATCACCGACGGCTTTTATGAGGGCGTAGTATACGAAAACTATCAGCACAAAAGCATTGCCAGTCAGATCAGGAACATCTGCGGCGCCGCAGACGGCATGGTCACCATCGCCAACAACTACGACATTGACACTGACGCGATCCGTGCTGCGACAGATGAGATGAAAAGTGCGCTGACCTATGGCTCCGTTTCTTATCTTCACTATTTGTACGATGAGCTTCTCCAGGCGGTAAAGCCGCTGGAGGATCAGCTCAGCCGTGCAGAGCTCAGTGACAGAGACGCCGAGGGCTTTGCCCAGTATTCCTCCACCATAAGCGGCGCCCAGTCTGTCATTGAAAATTCCGGCTATAATGAGAGCGTCCGTGCTTTTCTTCGCGACGAGATCCACTTCCCTGCCGATTTCTTTGCGGAGCTTGCCGGGGTGGAGCTTCCGGAGCTTTTTGCGTAAAATAATTTTATGATGAAAAAAACCTTTTCTTTTATCCTTGCCCTGTGTCTTTGTCTGAGCCTGGGGGCCAGCGCTTTCGCCGTGGTGGACCAGAGCGAAAGCTTCTATGTTGCCGACTATTCCAACGTTCTCTCCAACGACACGGAGCAGATGATTATCAACTACAACGGCTCCCTTGAGCAGCAGTGTCAGGGCGCACAGATCGTTGTGGTTACGGTGGACTATCTGGACGGCATGTATTCCGATGAATACGCCTATCAGCTCTTCAATGACTGGGGCGTGGGCTCCGCCGATTACAACAACGGTATGCTCCTGCTGCTGGCCATTCAGGAGAACAAGGCCTGGCTTGCCTATGGGCTGGGGCTAAGCTCTCTGATTGACAGTGATCAGGTGGATTCCCTGCTGGACAAATACTTCTGGAAAGACTTTGACCGGGGAAACTACGACGAGGCGGTCACCAGTCTCTTCAATGCCCTGCTGGCCTGGTATGATGAGCAATATGACGCTCAGGTGGTCCAATCCGGGACTTCTGTAAGCTCTGGTAACGAATACTATACCGGGTACAGTCAGCCCAGTTTTGGTGAGCGGCTTTCCCATGCGCTCGGCTCCATCATCGAAATTCTGGTGGTCATTGCCGTCCTCTCTGTGCTCTTCGGCGGCGGAAGAAGAGGGCGCGGAGTCGGCTCATGGCTTCCCTGGTTTCTGCTGTTCAACTCCCGGAGCAACGATCGCCGCAGAGACCCCTGGGATAACGACCGCCGCGGCGGCCCCAGAGGGCCCGGTGGTTTCGGCGGTGGCGGCTTCGGTGGAGGCGGCTTTGGCGGTGGATTTGGCGGCGGCAGCGGTCACGGCGGCGGAGGCTTCTCCGGCGGTGGCGGCGGACGCCGGTAAAAAATTACGATATCAGAATAAGAGGTACAGAGAAATGTCAATCGAAAAAGGACGCGCATATTTCCGCAGCTTGGGGATAGAGGACAGAGTACAGGAATTTACCGTATCTTCTGCCACCGTGGAGCTGGCGGCCCAGGCTCTCGGTGTTGAGGGCGCAAGAATAGCAAAGACCCTCTCCTTTAAAACAGCAGATGG
>JALFOM010000149.1 GCA_022782265.1 Clostridiales bacterium
GGATGTTTACGGCCTCCAGCGCGGCATATGTATCCTCCGCGCCGGTGGTGCCGAAGTCCATGCTGTGGTTATTGGCGGTGGTCACAAAGTCCACGCAGCCCTGAACCAGAATGTTGGCCCATTCCGCAGGGGCGCGGAAAAAGAAGGTCTGATTGGACCACAGGGCCTGGTCGGAGAAGGTACACTCCAGGTTGCCGATGGTGTATTCGTCATTTTCAAAATACTGCACGGTGTTGGAGAAGGGATAGGCGTAATCCCCGTTCATCTTCCGCTCATAGTCGGTGGTGTACTGGTGGGAGGCCAGGGTACAGTCGCCGATATAGGAGATGGTGAAATATTCTGGCTCCGGCGTGGGCGTAGGCGTAGGTGTGGGCGTCGGAGTCGGGGCAGGTGTTGGCTCCGCGCTCTCTGCGGGAGTGGGGGAGGGCTCAGCCACCGGGCTGTAATTTCCCAGAGACACGCGCTGCATGACCACAAAACCCATGGCGCAAAAGGCGATAAACAGACAGATGACACTGACAAAATATTTCTTCATAATCCAAACCTCAACAGTAACAGACAGTGTTCCATATTATAGTGAAAAGGGCGAAATAAAGCAAGCATACTTTTCCCGCACAGGCACGAATTAACAATTTTTAAGAAATGCACAGGAATAGTATATGCCTGCATAACAGAATCATGCCGCAGCTGTCCCGGCAAGGGGCCGCAAAAATCTCCCGGGCGCAAGGCCCGGGAGATAAATTTTTATCCTCTTTGATACCATGAACTGTAATCCACGCTGATGTCGCCGCCCTCGTAGCTGCCGTTGAGCTTGGAGATGACCCGTTCATACTCCGCAGTGCCCTCCTCGTAGGGGGTGGGCTTGTAGTCGTTATAGGCGTATTTCTGGGCGTTGTTGGGGTCAGGCTCTTTGCTGCTGACCCGGCAGGGGATGACGGTGATGCCGTCGTTGGAAATGCTGCCGTCGGCGTCCCGGCGCAGGGTGAGCTGGACGATGGCGGTGTCCGGATCTCTGGGTCTGTCACTGCCGCCGAAGCTCCAGTTGCCCATGCCGTAAAGGATTACGCCGTCATTATACTCCTCAATGGGCTGGAGGCAGTGGGCGTGGCTGCCGTAAACCAGGTCGGCTCCCGCGTCCACACAGGCGTGGGCCAGGTCAATCTGCTGCTGCCTGGGCGTGTAGACCAGCTCGTCCTTTCCCCAGTGGAACATGCAGATAATGTAATCCGCGCCCTCACTTTGCAGCTGTTTGACGGCCTGAACGGCCTTGCTTTCGTCAGGGTAGAAATCGTTGTAGGCAGTGTAGACGCCAAATTTGATACCGCTCTTGCTGGTGACGATTTGGGCCTGATCCTCAATGCCATAGGGCAGGCCTACGGCCTCAAGGGAGGCGCAGGTCTCGTCCACACCTACCTGAAAGAAGTCATAGCTGTGGTTGTTGGCGGTGGTCACAAAGTCCACGCCGCCCTGGGTCAGGATATTGGCATAGTCACTGCCGGCAATGAAATAGAACATGGCCACGGTGTAGTCATAGGTCAGATTGCGGTCGGAAAAGGTACACTCCAGATTGGCTATAGTGAACTCGTCATTTTCAAAGTACTGCACGGTGTTGGCAAAAGGGTAGGAAAAATCTCCGTTCACTTTGTTGACAAAGTCAGCGGAGTTGGGCCGGGGGGCCAGGGTGCAGTCGCCAATAGCGGAAAGAGTGAAATATTCCGGCTCGGGCACAGGCTCCGGCGTCGCCTCCGAGGAGGTCTCCGCCGGATCTGCGTCCTGAGAGGGCTGAACATCCCCCGCTGCGGGCTGGTTGGCGATATTCACCGCGTCCACATTGAGAGACATCCGCTGCAGCACAATATATAATGTTGCGCAAAACAGCAGCAGCGCACAGAGAAGGCACAAAAGATATCTTTTCATTTACGAAACCTCATGAGAAAAAATCAGACAAGGCTATTCTATTTTCTTTTCCCCGATAATGCAATAGTCAATATATTAATTTTTTCTGCAAATTATGCCAAAACCCCGGAAAAACCGGGGTTTTGGCGAAAAATTAAGAAAATGAAGATTACAGAAGACCGCCGATTTTGATGAACACGGGGGCGAACACCAGCGCCACCACGGTCATCAGCTTGATGAGGATGTTGATGGAGGGGCCGGAGGTGTCCTTGAAGGGGTCGCCCACGGTGTCGCCCACCACGGCAGCCTTGTGGGCCTCGGAGCCCTTGCCGCCATTGTGACCGCCCTCTATGTATTTCTTGGCGTTGTCCCAGGCACCGCCGGAGTTGGACATGTAGATGGCCAGCAGCACGCCGGTGACCAGAGAACCGGCCAGCAGTCCGCCCAGCGCGGCGGGGCCCAGCAGGATGCCCACGGCCAGGGGGACGATAACAGCCATCAGGCCGGGCAACACCATCTCCCGCAGGGCGGCCCGGGTGGAGATGGAGACGCAGGAGCCGTAATCCGGCTTGCCTTTGCCCTCCAAAATACCGGGGATCTCCCGGAACTGGCGGCGGACCTCCTCGATCATCTTATAGGCGGCCTTGGAGACGGAGTTCATGGTCATGGCGGAGAAGGCGAAGGGGAGCATACCGCCGATCAGCAGGCCGATGACCACATGGGGGGACAGCAGGTTGATGCTCTCCAGGCCCACCTCGGTGGCGTAGGAGACGAACAGGGCCAGGGCGGTCAGGGCGGCGGAGCCGATGGCAAAGCCCTTGCCCATGGCGGCGGTGGTGTTGCCCACGGCGTCCAGCTTGTCGGTGATATTGCGCACGCTGTGGTCCAGACCGCTCATCTCGGCGATGCCGCCGGAGTTGTCGGCAATGGGGCCGTAAGCGTCCACGGCCACGGTGATGCCGGTGGTGGAGAGCATGCCCACAGCCGCCAGAGCGATGCCGTACAGGTCGTCGGTGACGGCGTAGGATATGTAGATGCCCACGCAGATCAGCACGATGGGCACCCAGGTGCTCATCATGCCCACCGCCACGCCGCTGATGATGGTGGTGGCGGAGCCGGTTTCGGACTGCTCGGCAATGCGCTTGACGGAGCGGTAGTCCTCAGAGGTGTAGACCTCTGTCATAAAGCCGATGACCAGACCAACAATCAGCCCGGCAATGATGGCCAGCGCGCAGTAAATGCCGCCGAAGAACAGGTAGCTCATCAGAATGGAGACCAGGGCCACGATGCCCGCGGACACATAGGAGCCCATTTTCAGGGCCTTATGGGGGTTGGCGTTCTCCTTGCCCCGGACAAAGAAGGTGGCGATCACGGAGGCCAGAATACCGAAAGCGGCGATGATCAAAGGATAGATGGCGCCGGCGCCCTTGAAAAGACCGGCGGCGGAGACCCCCAGGGTCAGTGCGGAGACCAGCGCGCCCACATAGGACTCGAACAGGTCGGCGCCCATGCCTGCCACATCGCCCACGTTGTCGCCCACATTGTCGGCGATAACGGCGGGGTTGCGGGGATCATCCTCGGGGATGCCCGCCTCCACCTTGCCCACCAGGTCCGCGCCTACGTCGGCAGCCTTGGTGTAAATGCCGCCGCCCACACGGGCGAACAGGGCGATGGACGAAGCGCCCAGAGAGAAGCCGAAGAGAATGTTGTAGTTGCCGGTGATGATGTAGATCAGACTGCAGCCCAGAAGGCCCAGGCCCACAACGCACATGCCCATCACCGAGCCGCCGGAGAAGGCGATGGACAGGGCCTTGTTCATGCCGCTCTCCATGGCGGCGTTGGCAGTGCGCACATTGGCCCGGGTAGCCACCTTCATCCCGCAGAAGCCCGCGGCAATGGAGAACAGCGCGCCGATAAGGAAACAGACCGCCGTGCCAATGTTGATGAATACGGCGATCAGCGCAAAAAGCACCACAATGAAAATGGCAAGGATTTTATACTCGGACATCAGAAAGGCGTTGGCTCCCTCGGCAATGGCGGAGGCAATCTCCTGCATCCTGGCGTTCCCCGGCGCGGCCTTGGACACATAGTGCGCCTTATAGGCGGCGAACAGCAGGGCGATCAGCGCAAGCAGGGGGGTAAGCCATATGATTTTTTCCATAAATTCAGTCTCCCTTAACTTTATTTGCCTCTGTGTTTGTACATTTTAGACTACGGGCCGCTTTTTATCAAGGCTGAAAAATCAAATTTTAGGGCAAATTAACCAAGTTCGTATGAATCGCTGAAATAAAAGAACGGAAACAAGTGTTCTCCAGCAGAATATACAAAAAATATTCCAGTATATGTAAACTGTAGGGCGGAAACACGACAGCCCCAGGGAAAAACCAAGCACATTGTTTAGACATATTAACTAAAATATAAAAAAGCATACCGGAACAAAAATGGGAACATTTATCAAAAACTCACAAAAGAAACCATAAAATGTAAGGTATATAGGATGTCAATAAAATGGCGGCCCACGGGAAAAATGCACAAAAACTGAGCGTTATTTTCGGCCAATAAGGAGATATTGCCCAGTGGGGCGGAAAAAGCTTGACTTGAAAACGTGACACGGCATATTATTGATACAGATTAAACAAATAGGGGGGAACAAGCATTGAGAGACCTAAAGCACCTGATCTTTTTTGAGGACCTTCTTCAGGATGCGAACAACGCCTTAGTTCAGCAGGCCTGCGCCCAGGGCAAGCTGGCTCTTGCCTACAACTGCTCCTATATCCCGGAAGTTTTGCTGGATGTGGAAGGCTGCTTCAGCGTCCGGCTCAGGGCGCCCCGCTGCACCAGTCCCGACCTTGCTACCTATTATATGACCAACCGCTCCTGCCCCTATTCCAAGAGTATTCTGGAGCGGGCCTTTGAGGGCGGTTATAATTTTATCGACGCGCTGCTGGGCCAGGAGTGCTGCACCACCATGAACCGCACCGAGCAGTATTTCGAATACTGCAAGCTCATCCCCAGGGAGAAGTTTTTTGTCAGCTGCATCGATATGCCCCTGAAAAAGTCGGACTGGCACGCGGGCTATTTCCGCCGCCAGATTGAAAAGAAGATCATCGAGCCCCTGAGCCGCATCTACGGCGTGGATTTCAGCGAGGAGAAGCTGAGGGCGGCCGTGGAGCGGCACAATGAGGTCTGCCGGATCATCAGTCAGATCGGCGCGCTGAGAAAACGGGAAAATCCGCCCATCACCGGCTATGAATTTCATGTGATCCAACTGGTGAGCCTGACCTGCCCCAAGGAGCTGATCCTGCCCTATCTGCGAGAGACCCTGGAGGAGGTCCTTCAGCGCCGGCCGGATCCCCAGCCCTTCTACCGGGCCCGGGTGATGGTGGCTGGCTCCGAGATCGACGATCCGGAGTTTACCAAACTGCTGGAGAGCTGTGGCGCTTACGTTGTGGCGGACCGCTACTGCTTCGGTTCCATTCCCGGCCGGGAGGAGATTCTTCTGGAGGAGGGCAAGGACATCCTACAATCCATCGCCGACAGCTACCTGTACCACAACCAATGCCCCCGCACCATGGGCCCTGAGGCCATCGTGGGGCGCAAGCAGTTCCTCTTTGACCTGGCTAAGGAATACGGCGCGGAGGGGATTATTTTACAGAATATGAAGTTCTGCGAGTACTGGGGATACGAACGGGCCCAGGCGGCCATGTGGATGCAGGAGGGCTTTGCCCTGCCGGACACGCTGCCCGTCTGCCAGATCGAGCGGGATTACACCATCGCCGCCGCCGGACAGCTGCGCACCCGTTTCCAAGCCTTTGTGGAGTCCCTGGAGATTAAGCGGATCCAGGCGGGAAAGTGAGAAAGGGGGAGAGTCCTATGTGGAAAAGAAAAGTAAGCATCAAGGAGCAGTACGGCTCCCTCAAACATTTTCTGAAGGGTGACGAGGACTGCCATTACATCGGCCAGCGCTACATAGAGGGCACCAATATCTTTGCCCGCCGGGAGTGGCGGGGCGTGAAGGACACCTCCTACGCCTTTTACCGCTGGCTTGTGACCTGGGTGAAGATGGGGGGCCTTGTGGCCCGGGACCCGGTGCGCATTGTGAAGGCCTTTTTCCGCTACCGCTGGCTCAGCGCCTATCTCATCGCGCCGGCCATGATCGATCGCTGGATCGAAGGGGACCGGGGCATGGCCCTGCGTTGCGACCTGACCGCGGCGGACTGCATGATCAGCGACTCGGTGGAGACCCTGTGGAACTCTCTCCGGGCCGACCGGAAGCTGGGTGAGACCGAGTGGACGGAAAAGACCGTGGCCTTTGACTATACCCTGCCCAAGCACCTGATCTTCGGCTTTCCCGGCACCTATGCCATCAACATGCAGCAGCACGCGGCCTTCATGCTGCCCCTGATCCGCAAGGAGCTGGGCTCCTACTATGTGGACCAGTCGGTGAGCTGCGGCATCCCCGGGGACATGTGTACTCTGCCCCTGGTGGAGACCGGCGTGGCCGTAGTGGGGGAATACCCGGACATCGGCAATTTCTGGATGACCACCAACAACCCCTGCGACGCCAACATGATGGACAACAACGCCATGTACCGGGAGCTGTCCGCAAACGGCAAAAAAGCGGTGCATCCGCTGACCACGCCCCTGATGTACGACGACCCTACCACCAAGGAGCTGGGGGTTCACGAGCTGTACGAGGCCATTGCGTTTATGGAGCGACAGTTCGGCCGCCCCTTTGACTGGGAGGCCTTCCGGGAGCATCTGCGCGCCACCAACAAGGTGAACCGGGAGGAGCTGGAGCGCTGGGACATCTATGCCCGAACCGACAACGGCTGCCTGAACCCGGTGCTGCAGGGCCTTTTCCGCATTTACTTCTACCAGCAGGGCGGCACCAAATATTTTGCCAAAACCTCGCCCAAGCTGCTGAAAATGTTCTATGAATGCGTGGAGAAGGACATCAAGCCCTTCCCCAAGACCCGGCACCGTGCCTTGGCCTGGAGCTGCGGCTCCACCTATTACATCCAGGGCGTCAGCTGGCTGTATAACTGCTGGGGTATTCTGTGCGTGATCAACATGGACTCCCTCACCGGGCACAACATCATCGACACCGAGGACGAGGAGATCATGATGGAGGATCTGGCCGACTGGTACTCCCACACCCCCATGCGCACCCACACCGTGGGCGGCAACCGGCATATCCTGCAGATGTTTGAGACGGCGGAGAAGTTCAACTGCGATACCATCATCATGTACGATGATATCGGCTGCAAGGGCATGGCCGGGGCCCAGGGCCTGCTGGAGGAGGAATTCAACAAATACCGGGACCGTTTCCACATCATCTGGATGCCCCACTCTCTGATGGATCCCCGCATCGTCCCGCCGGCGGAGGCCAGAAGGGCCGTGAACCAGTATATGACCGATGTTCTGCACGAGGAGCCGCTGGACCCCACATTGGTGGATTTCGACGACTCCATGGGCTGGTAAGGAGGAATGAAGATGAAAAAGGTTTTGAAGCTTCTGGGCCTGCTTTTTGCCCTGCTGTCCGGGCTTTTCGCGGTGTATTATTTCAATCTGGACATGAAGCTGATGCGCTCTGTGGTGCTGCCCTTTATGGATCGGTATTTTGACAGGCAGCAGCCCCAGCGGATCATCTGAGGAGGTTTGCCATGCTGAAAAATCCGAAGGTCACGCCCCGGGCGCTGACGGCAAAGGAAAAGGCGGACCGGGCAAACGATATCTACGACAGCTTTGCCAACTACCTGTGCTTCTGCCCCGACTGCAATTATGTGGATAAGACCAACATGTACCTGATGCGGGCGGAGATGCGGGTGCAGAAGCTGCGGGACGAGGGTGTAAAGTGCCCCAACTGCGGCCGCTGCGGCTGGATCTTGGGCTACCCTCTGGGCAGCACCACCGGCTTTGTAAAGTTTTAAAAGAGAACAGGCAGAAGGAAGGGCGCATAAAAACGCTCTTCCTTTTTCAGTGCACCCCAACAAGCCTCCCCCTGACAGGGGAGCCAGCTGCCCCGAAGGCGCGCCGCGCCGCAGCAGGAAGAAAGTACCGCCAAGTGTAAAAATAGGTGGAAATTGAGATACTGGTATGGTATAATGCAAAACAATAGTATACCCTTTTGCCTGGAGGAAGAAATGAGATCTATCCGCAATATCATCCTGTCGCTGAAAAAGTATGGTTTTCTGATCAAACAGCTGGTATCACGGGACTTTAAGGTGAAGTACAAGCGCAGTGTACTGGGCGTGGCCTGGAGCCTGCTGTACCCGGTGCTGATGATGTCCGTGATGGCCATTATCTTTTCCAATGTGTTCAAATTCAGCGTTCCCGGCGTGAACTATCTTGTCTATCTGCTCACCGGCCTCACCTATTTCAACTATTTCAGCGAGGCCTCCAACCTGTCCATGAGCAGCATTATTGCCAACTTCGGCCTGATCAATAAGGTGTACATCCCCAAATACATCTTCCCGCTGACCAAGTGCCTTTTCATCGGCATCAACTTTCTGCTGACTCTGATCCCCCTCTATGTGGTGATTTTTGCCACCGGAACCGGGGTGAATATATATCATCTGCTGCTGCCCTACTCCTTCCTGTGCCTGTTCATGTTTACCGTTGGCATGGGCTTTCTTCTGGCAGCGGTGGCGGTGTTCCTGCGGGACATGCTGTATATCTACGGCATCGTCCTCTCCCTGTGGACCTACCTGACCCCCATCATGTACGATATTTCCATGCTCCAGAACCCTTTCTTCGAGACGGTGCTGAAACTCAACCCCCTCTATCAGTACATCAACTTTGCCAGAACCATCATCCTGTACAAGCACTGCCCCACAGCGGGCCAGTTTATCGCCTGCTTCGTGTCCGCCGCATTGGTACTGCTGCTGGGCACGGTGGTGTTCAAGAAAAATCAGGACAAGTTTGTCTACTATATTTGAGTTGAGGCTTGCAATATGGACGATATCATGATAAGAGCGAAAGACCTGTCCATGATGTTCAATCTGGGCATCGACAAGGGCTTTTCCCTGAAACAGGGATTTGTGGATCTGTTTGACCCCAAGAAGAAAAAGGATAAGAGCAAAAACAATTTCTGGGCTTTGCAGGATGTGAGCTTTGAAGTGAAGCGGGGCGAGGTCATCGGCCTTGTGGGCTGCAACGGCGCGGGGAAATCCACCCTTCTGAAGATTGTGGCCGGTGTGTATAAGGCCACAAAGGGCAGCATCGAGATCTATGGCAACGTCTGCCCCATGATTGAGCTGGGCGCCGGCTTTGACATGGACCTGTCCGCCTCGGAGAACGTATACCTCAACGGCGCCGTTATGGGCTATCCCGAGGCGTTTATCCGCAGCAAATACCAGGAGATCGTGGACTTTTCCGAGCTGCACGACTTTATGGACGTGCCGGTGAAAAACTTCTCCTCCGGTATGACGGCAAGACTGGCCTTCTCCGTTGCTACCGTCGTGGACCCGGAGATCCTGATCGTGGACGAGATTTTGTCCGTAGGAGACGCGGCCTTCCAGAGCAAGAGCGAGCAGAAAATGCTCTCCATGATCAACGGCGGCACCACGGTGCTGTATGTGTCCCACTCGGTGGAGTCCATTATGAAGCTCTGCACCGGCGTGATCTGGCTGGATCACGGCCATGTGGTAAAGATGGGCCAGCCTGAAGAAGTGTGCAGGGAGTACCTTGCCTCAATAGGGCAGACGATTTAAGAATAAGATGAAAAAGCTGATTTTCTTTTCCAAGCACATGGGGATCGGCGGTCTGGAAAAGTCACTGCTGAACCTGCTCAACAGCCTGGATTTTGACCGGTATCAGGTGACCCTGGTGCTGGAGGAAAAGCAGGGCGATTTTCTCAAAATGCTGGATAAGCGCGTACAGGTGGAGGAATACCGCCTGAGCGCTTGCCCCTTTGTCCCGCTGAGAAAATTGATTAACTTTTCAAAGCGTTGGCTCTGGGTGCGCAAAAACCGGAATCAATACGACTTTGCTTGCTCCTACTGTACCTATTCCGTCATCGGCAGCAGGCTCAGCCAGGCGGCGTCGGCCAATTCCTGCCTTTATGTGCACAACGATTACACCCATATCTACCCGGACAAAGAGCAGTTCAGGGCCTTTTTCCGCCAGCTGCGGACGGGAAATTTCCGCAAGGTCGTTTTTGTCTCCAATGAAAGCCGGGAGAACTTCTGCGCTTCTTTGCCGGAGTTTGCGGAAAAAACAAAAGTCATTAACAACATTATCAACGCTGAAGAGATCAGGGCGCTGGCCAAAGAGCCCTGCGGCTTCCGGCGCAGGCCGGGGGAGACGGTGTTTATTTTTGTGGGCCGTCTCAGCGAGCCCCATAAGCGCCTGTCCCGTCTGCTGAACGCTTTCGCGCTGGCCCTGAGGGAGAGACCGGATATCCGGCTGCTGATCGTGGGCGACGGCCCGGAACGGGCGCTGTGTCAGGAGCTTGTGGAAAAACTGGAGCTGTCCGGACATGTGGAGATGACCGGGGCCAGCAGCAATCCCTACCAATATCTCAGCCGGGCTGACTGCCTGGTGCTCAGTTCGGATTACGAGGGCTTTCCCGTGGTGTATTACGAAGCGTTGGTGCTGGGAAAGGACATCATCACCACAATTCCCGTCAGCGATGAGCAGATAAGCATTGCCGACTGTGGCGCAGTGACAGACAAAACGCCGGAGGCCCTTGCTTCGGCAATGATCGCTTATCAGAAGCGGGAACAGCCGCCTTTCAATATGGAAGGGGCAAATCACAGACGTATGGAAGCGCTGTACGCCCTGGCGGAAGGAAAGGAATAAACGGATTTTTCCTGGAAGCTTCTGTATGTTGACACGGTTTTGTCGGCATGTTACTCTCCTTGCAGAGAAAGATAAAAAGATAAAATGACAGATGGAGGTAAAACAATGAAAGGAATCGTTTTAGCCGGAGGAAGCGGAACACGTCTCTATCCCCTGACAAAAGTGACCTCAAAACAGCTTTTGCCGATCTACGACAAACCTATGGTCTTTTATCCCCTGTCCACCCTGATGCTGGCAGGCATCCGGGATATCCTCATCATCTCCACGCCCACCGACCTGCCCAATTTTGAGCGGCTTCTGGGCGACGGCAGCCAGTACGGCATCCGGCTGAGCTATAAGGTGCAACCTTCACCGGACGGACTGGCTCAGGCCTTTATTCTGGGCGAGGAGTTCATCGGCGACGACCGGGCTGCCATGATCCTGGGCGACAACATCTTTTACGGCGCCGGCCTGGGCGCGCATCTGCGCCAGGCGGCAAAGCAGGAGGAGGGCGCCACGGTGTTCGGCTACTATGTGGAAGACCCGGAACGCTTCGGCGTGGTGGAGTTTGACAAAAACGGCAAGGCCGTCTCCATCGAGGAAAAGCCCAAAAATCCCAAGTCCAACTACGCCGTCACCGGCCTCTATTTCTACGATAAAAAGGTCTGCGAGCGGGCCAAGGCCCTCAGGCCCTCCGCCAGAGGGGAGCTGGAGATCACCGACCTGAACCGCATCTATCTGGAAGAGGACAAGCTGAATGTAATCACCCTGGGCCGGGGCTATGCCTGGCTGGACACCGGCACCATGGACTCTCTGGCTCAGGCCACGGAGTTTGTCCGGGTGATCGAGTCCCGGGAGGGCATACAGATCGCCGCGCTGGAGGAGATCGCCTACAACAGTGGCTGGATCAGCCGGGAACAGCTTCTTGAGGCGGCAAACGCCTACGGCAAATCCCCCTACGGCAAGCACCTGATGAACGTAGCCGAAGGGAAATACATATATTGACGAGGAAACAGCAATGAAATTTACAAAAACCGCCATCGACGGCGTGGTTATTGTGGAGCCGGACGTGTTCGGCGACCACAGAGGCTTCTTCATGGAGAGCTGGTCAAAGCGCAGCTTTGAGGAAGCCGGACTGTATTACGATTTTGTCCAGGACAACCACTCATCCTCTACCGTGAAGGGTACCCTGCGGGGTATCCACTTCCAGCGGGGAGAGTGGTCCCAGGCCAAGCTTGTGCGCTGCGCCAGAGGCGCGGTGCTGGATGTGGCAGTGGATCTTCGTCCGGAAAGCCCCACCTACAAGCAGTGGGTGGCGGTGGAGCTGTCGGAGGAGAATAAAAAGCAGCTGCTGATCCCCCGGCGCATGGGCCACGGCTTCGTCACCCTCACCGACCATGTGGAATTTCTGTACAAGGCAGATAATTTCTATGCCCCGGCTTACGATGGCGGCATCCGCTGGAATGACCCGGAGCTGAATATCGACTGGGGCGTGGAAAATCCCGTCCTGTCGGCCAAAGACCAGGCTTCCCCCTTCCTCAAGGACGCGGTAACGGATTTCTGAGAAATAAAGGAGAGTTATTATGAAAATGTTCATCACCGGCGGCGCCGGATTTATCGGAAGCAATTTTATCTTCTATATGCGTAAAACTCACCCGGACTATGATCTGGTGTGTCTGGACAAGCTGACCTATGCGGGCAATCTGGAAACTTTGGCTCCTGTGATGAACGACCCGAAGTTCAGGTTTGTCCGCATCGACATTGCCGAGCGCAAGGCGGTGTACGACCTGTTTGAGGCGGAGAAGCCCGACGTGGTGGTGAACTTCGCGGCGGAGAGCCATGTGGACCGCTCCATCGAAAACCCCGCCGTTTTCCTGGAGACCAACGTGATGGGCACCCAGGTTCTTTTGGACGCCTGCCGCATCTTCGGCGTCAGCCGTTTCCACCAGGTCTCCACCGACGAGGTGTATGGCGACCTGCCTCTTGACCGGCCGGACCTGTTCTTCACCGAGCAGACCCCGATCCACACCTCCAGCCCCTATTCTGCCTCCAAAGCCTCTGCGGACCTGCTGTGCAACGCCTATTTCCGCACCTACGGCCTGCCCATCACCATCAGCCGCTGCTCCAATAACTACGGGCCTTACCAGTTCCCGGAGAAGCTTATCCCCCTGATGATCGCCAACTGCACCGCCGATAAGCCTCTGCCGGTGTACGGCCAGGGTCTGAACGTGCGGGACTGGCTGTATGTAGAGGATCACTGCTCCGCCATCGACCTGATCCTTCAGGGCGGCAAGGAGGGCCTGGTGTACAATATCGGCGGCCATAACGAGATGCGCAATATCGACATCGTAAAGCTCATCGTTCACGCCCTTGGCAAGAGTGAGGAACTGATTACCTATGTGACGGACCGGAAAGGCCACGACATGCGCTACGCCATTGACCCAACCTTTATCCATAATGAGCTGGGCTGGCTGCCGGAGACCAAATTTGAAAACGGCATTGTCAAGACCATCCAGTGGTATCTGGATAACAGACCCTGGTGGGAGAACATCATCAACGGCGAATACAAGACCTATTACGAGAGAATGTACGGCAACCGATGAGCAGTCTTTCAGCCCTTCCGATATATACGCAAAAGACTCTGCGTTATCTGAAGAAAAACGGCGTCTCCATGACGCTGAAAAAAATAAGCCGACGGATCAGCGGGAAAAACTGGCTTTCCCGGGATGAAGACACCCTTCATGCTCTTCAACCTTTTACTGTCCCTGAGGAACAGGTCTGGCACATGCCGGAAAAGCTTGTTCCATATACAGGTAAGGTCTCCGCGGTCATACCTGCCTTTAACGGCGCCCATGAGCTGCCCGGCCTGCTGGACGCGCTGAAACGCCAGAAGGGCGTGGGCGAGCTGGAGCTTGTTGTGGTGGATTCCGGCAGTACAGACGGCACCGCCGCTCTTGCAAAACAGGCGGGAGCAAAGGTGATACATATTACTCAGGAGGAGTTTTCCCACTCCTACTCCCGCAGACTGGGCGCGAAAAATGCCTCCGGGGAATACCTGCTGTTTATGACCCAGGACGCGCTGCCCGATGGGGATGACTGGCTTTTTCGCCTGATGCAGCCGGCGCTGTTAAGCGGGGCCGCTGCGGTGAGCTGCTATGAGCGCCCCAGGGACGACGCGGATCTGTTCAGCAGGATATCTGCCTGGGTCTGGCGCATGACAATGTGCGGCGGAGAGGACCGGATTACTGCTTTGCCTCCGGACAGCGGCTATGACAATCTGCGCCGCTGCGCCCAGCTTTCGGACAATGCCTGCCTTGTCAGGAGAGAGCGCTATGTGGCTATGGGCGGACACCGGGGAGATTATGCCGAGGACCTGGAGCTGGGGATCCGTCTGCTCCGCGCCGGGTACCGTCTGGGACTTCTGGACTCTGTCTCCGTCATCCATTCCCACAGCCGCCCGCCTGTGTATTATTTCAAGCGGGCCATCGTTGACGCCCGGAACATCTCGTCCATGTTCCCGGATTTTACCATGGACAGCCCAAACCTGGGCAATGCGGTGAGCCGCACGGCCATCGCCGCCTGCGCGGATATCCTGTATCTGCGGGAGCTGGACCGCCGCACAGAGACAGGAGAGGAACTTGCGCAGCGCACACGGGAGCGTTTTGAGCGGAACATCTCCGCGCTCCGCCGGATGAAAGGGGAGGAGATCCAAGCCCTGCTCTTTGACAGCGGCGATCTTGAGCCCTCTGTCCGTCCTTTTATGGAGGAACTGTGGCAGGCCGGCGGACAGGCTTATCACTTCGACCCAGTGCTGGCGGTCTCCCAGGCCAGATATATCATGCACTACCTCTGCCCCTATCTTCAGGCGGAGAACATCGGGGCGGATGAAAAAGTCAAGGCGGAGATCCCACTGATGCTGTGGCAGTATTTTGCCCAGAGTGCAGGATATACCGCTGCCGCCTGTTTTCTCAACGCGCCGGACAGCGAGGGCAAAATAAACGCGATTGCAAAAAAATACCAGATAGGAGTATAATGCCATGAAAATTGTCGTCACCGGGGCCACCGGACAGCTGGGTTATGATGTGTGCCGCGTACTCAGTGAGCGGGGAATTGACAATATCGGCCTGGGTTCAAAGGACTGCGATATCACCTCTGACCGGGAGGTAAAAGCGCTTTTTGAACGGGAGCGGCCCGATGCCCTGATCCACTGCGCCGCCTACACCAAGGTGGACAACGCCGAGGAGGACGTGGAGCGCTGCTGGCGCGTGAATGTGGATGGGACGCGGAATCTGGCCGCGGCCTGCCGGGAGTGCGGGGCGAAGATGCTCTATATCTCCACGGACTATGTCTTTCCCGGGGATGGGGAGGAATATTACCGCCCGGAGGACGCCTACGGTCCAAAGGGCAATTACGGACGGACCAAGCTTGCCGGGGAGCTGGCGGTGCAGGCGCTGCTGGACAGGTATTTTATCGTCCGCATCTCCTGGGTCTTCGGCGTAAACGGCGGCAATTTTGTAAAGACCATGCTGCGCCTGGCGGAGACCCATGACAGTCTCCGGGTGGTGGCCGATCAGATCGGCAGCCCCACCTACACCGCGGATCTGGCGCCGCTGCTCTGCGACATGATCGTAACGGAAAAATACGGCGTGTATCACGCCACCAACGAGGGGGTCTGCTCCTGGGCGGATTTCGCGGAGGCCATCTTCGCCGCCGCCGGAAAGACTGTGCAGGTGCAGCGCGTTACCACCGAGGAATACGGTGCAAAAGCCCCCCGCCCCAAGAACTCCCGCATGTCCAAGGACAAGCTGACGGAGCAGGGCTTCCGGCGCCTTCCCTCCTGGCAGGACGCGCTGGAGAGATACCTGAAGGAAATCGGCGGCTGACCGAAAATAACGGTAAAAGGATAAAACCATGGAAGATAAAGCTTTGGTCTCTGTTATTATACCTGCATATAACGCGCAGCAGTATATCACCCGTACCGTCAACAGTGTTCTGGCCCAGACCTATGAAAACATGCAGATCATTGTGGTGGATGACGCCTCCACGGACGACACAGCCGACGTGTTGAAAAGCTTCGACGACCCGAGGCTAGAGCTGGTGCTCCTTGCGGAAAACGGCAATGTCTGCAATGCCCGCAATGAGGGGCTCACCCGGGTGCGGGGAGATTATGTGGCGTTTCTGGACTGTGATGACCTGTGGAAGCCGGAAAAGCTGGAAAAGCAGCTGGACTTTATGGAGAATAATTCGTCTTACGGCGCATGCTTTACATGGACTGACATCATTGACGAAAACGATGCCTTACGGCTCCCGGAGGAAGACGAGGATGTGGCCTGGCATTACCGCGCCTGCCGCCAGGAAAACCGCAGTCAGGCCCAGTGGCTCATGCGCCTTCTGACCGAGGGAAACTGCTTTTTGTGCAGCTCTGTACTGATGCGCACGGAGATCGTAAAACAGGTCGGAATGCAGAATGTGAGCCTGCTGCAGATGCAGGATTTTGAATACTGGCTGCGCCTGCTCTCCCTCTGCCCCATCTATGTGCTCTGCGAGGAGCTGGTCAGCTTCCGGAGAAGGCGGGTCAACACTTCTCTCAGCGCCAATAACCCGAAAAGTTATATCCGCAGCAGAAACGAAGAGGTCTTCATCTGCACGCACTTTTTTGACTATATATCCGACGAATTGTTTTCTCAGCTTTTCCGGGAGCAGTTCCGGTGTAAGGATTCTATCACTCATGAGGAGCTTGAATGTGAGCGCGCTTTTCTTTTGGAAAAGGCGTACTGCGCCCCGGAGCCGGCCATGGCGAGGTTGCAACAACTGCTGGGCAGTTGGGAAACCGCAAAACTGCTCAAAGAGAAATACGGCTATAACCAGCGTGTTTTTTACTCCGAAAATGCCAGGAGAAGGTATTTTGACCGGGCTTTCCAATACCGTCTGGAAGACGAGAAAAGAATAAATGAACAGCAGCGGCATGGCAAGGACGAGGAACTGCGGCAAAAGAACGAGGAACTGCGGCAAAAGAACGAGGAACTGCGGCAAAAGAACGAGGAACTGCGGCAAAAGAACGAGGAACTGCGGCAAAAGAACGAGGAACTGCGCCGCAGGGAAAACGAACTTGCGGCGGTAAAGCAGGAAAAAAACAGTCTGAATCAGGCGCTTTACCAGGTGCAGAACAGCCGCCGGTGGCGTATCGCCACAATGCTTTCGTCTATCCTGCGCTTTTTCATTCCCATCGGCAGCAAGCGGGCGCTGGCCTGCCGTCTGCTGTGGACGCTGGTCAGGCACCCCGTTGTTTTTCTGCGCAATCTCAGACCCACTAAAATAAAAAAATTCTTCGCTATGCTCCGGCGGGGGGATATTGAAGGCATAGGAAGGGAGATAAAACACTGTACCGTACCCAATGCTGCCCAGTTTGTTACAGCCCTGACGCCGCCGGATGTGCTGCCGTTGCGCAGCGGCAGCAGCGTTTCCGATTATCCGGTGGTTCGGGTGCCCCAGTGGCAGTCCCCCCAGGTCTCTGTGATCATCCCGGTGTATAACCAGTTTGAATATACCTACAACTGCGTGGCCTCTATTGTGAAAAACAGCGGCGAGGTGAGCTATGAGCTGATCATCGCCAACGACTGCTCCACCGACCTGACCACGCAGATCGAAAGCATCCTCCCCGGCGTACGCTGCGTCACCAACGAGAAGAACCTGCGCTTCCTTCTCAACTGCAATAACGCCGCGAAATACGCCCGGGGAGAGTATGTGCTGTTTCTGAACAACGACACGCAGGTGATGGAAAACTGGCTTGCGCCGCTGGTGTCTCTGATGGAGAGCAACGAGCGCGTGGGCCTGGTGGGCTCCAAGCTCATCTATCCCGACGGCCGGCTGCAGGAGGCCGGCGGTATCCTGTGGAAGGACGGTTCCGCCTGGAATTATGGTCACGGCCGGAACCCGGAGCTGCCGGAGTTCAACTATGTCAAGCCGGTGGACTATATCTCCGGCGCCTCCATCATGCTCCCCAGAGCCCTGTGGGAGGAGATCGGCGGCTTTGACGAGAGCTTTGCCCCAGCCTACTGCGAGGACAGCGACCTGGCCTTCACCGTGCGGAAGATGGGCTATCAGGTCTTGTACCAGCCTCAGTCTGTGGTGGTGCATTTCGAGGGCGTGTCCAACGGCACCGACACCTCCACCGGGCTGAAGCACTATCAGGTGGTCAACCAGCAGAAGTTCCGTGAAAAATGGAAGGACGAGCTGGACAGACACCCGGAGAACGGACAGAACGTGTTCTGCGCCAGAGACCGCTCCTACGGGAAAAAGACCGTGTTGGTGGTGGACCACTATGTCCCCACCTTCGATCAGGACGCGGGCAGCAGAACGGTGTTCCAGTATCTGAAGCTGTTCGTTTCCAGGGGCTTTAACGTGAAATTTATCGGTGACAATTTCCAGCGCAGCGAGCCCTACACCGGCGTTTTGCAGCAGATGGGCATTGAGGTGCTCTACGGCCCGGAGTATGCTTACGGCTGGGAGGCCTGGATCAGGCAGAACGCCGACCAAATCGGCTACGCCTTCGTGAACCGGCCCCATATCGCTCCCCGGTACATTGATGTGCTCCGGGAGTATACTGCCGCCCGGATCGTCTATTACGGCCATGACCTGTGCTTCCTCCGGGAGATGCGGGAGAGCGAGCTGAACGGAGATGAGAAGCTGCGCCAGTCTGCGCTGAACTGGAAGAAGAAAGAGCTTGCGGTCATGCGCAAGGCCGACATGGCCTATTACCCCTCCTATGTGGAGGTGGAGGAGATCCATAAGATCGACCCGGCCATCAGGGTCAAGGCCATTCCCGCCTATCTGTTTGAGGATGTGGAGTGGGAGGGCTACGACTTCGACGGACGCCGGGACATCATGTTCATCGGCGGCTTTAACCACAGGCCCAATGTGGACGCGGCGGTGTGGACGGCAAAGGAGATCCTGCCCAGACTGCTGGAACGGCTGCCAGAAGTGAAGATTCATGTGCTGGGCTCCCATCCGCCCAGAGAGGTGCTGGAGCTGCAAAACGAGCATTTCATCGTGGAGGGCTTTGTCACCGACGAGCAGCTGCAAAACTTCTACCGCCGGAGCAGGATATCCCTTGTGCCCCTGCGCTACGGCGCGGGCATCAAGGGCAAGGTCATCGAGGCCATGCGCTACGGCACCCCGGTGGTCACTACCCCCATCGGCGCCGAGGGCATTGCGGACGCCGAAAGGGTGACCGCTGTCCGGGAGACAGCGGAGGATATCGCCGCGTGCATCGCCTCGCTGTATACCGACGCCGGCCGCCTTACGGAGATGAGCAGGCGTAGCATTGACTATATCAGGGAGAACTTTTCCAACCAGAACGCAGTGAACGTGATCGGACCGGAATTTGACATGGAATAAGGAGAGAAATATGATCATTACAAGGACCCCCTTCCGTATGTCTTTCTTCGGAGGCGGAACGGATATGCCCCTGTTTTTCAACGAACACGGCGGTGCGGTGATCTCCACCACCTTTGACAAATACTGCTATGTAAACGTCCGCCATCTCCCGCCCTTCTTTGATTACCATACCGAATTGACCTACTCCAAGATCGAGCGGGTCAGGGACACGGAGGAGATACAGCACCCCTCCATCCGAGAGGCCATGAAGTACCTGGATATGCATGACTTACGCTTAATCTATGAGGCGGATCTGCCTGCCAGGACAGGTCTGGGCACCAGCTCATCCTTTGCCGTGGGCATGCTCAGCGCATTTTATGCCCTGAAAGGCAAGTATGTGGACAAAAAGCGCCTTGCGGACGAGGCAATCTATCTTGAGCGCACGCTCTGCAACGAGGCCGGCGGCTGGCAGGACCAGATCGCCGCCTCCTTCGGCGGCCTGAACCGGATCAACTTCCGGGACGGGGAGTACGAGGTGCAGCCCATTATCATCTCTCCGGAGAGGAAAAAGCAGCTCAACGACAATCTGATGCTCTATTTTACCGGCTTCACCCGCTTTTCCTCGGAGATCCAGCAGTCCACCACCGTCACTATGCGGGACAAGACTGCCCAGCTGCTGGAGATGCTGGCCATCGTGGACGAGGCGGAGAAGGTGCTGACCGACAAAAACGCCGACCTGAACGACTTCGGCCGCCTGCTGGACCGGAGCTGGAGGCTGAAAAAGCAGACTGGCAGCAAGATCTCCACCGGAAGCATCGACGAGCTGTATGAAAAAGGCCTGCAGGCCGGCGCACTGGGCGGAAAACTCCTGGGCGCAGGCGGCGGAGGCTTCCTTCTGTTCTATGTGGAGGAGGAGAAGCAGGAGCAGGTGGCAAAAGCTATGAACAAGCTGATGCGCGTCCCCTTTGCCTTTGAAAACGGCGGTAACCGCGTCATCTACTACACGCCGGAGACCTACATACCGAGAGGAGAGACTCTGTGAAAACCGTGATTATGGCGGGCGGAAAGGGGACAAGGATCGCCTCAGTCAATTCCGAGGTTCCCAAGCCCATGATCCCCATTCTGGGAAAGCCCATTCTGGAATATCAGATCGACTGCCTGCGCCATCAGGGCTATGACGACATCATCCTTGTGGTGGGCCATCTGGGCCATGTGGTGAAGGACTACTTCGGCGACGGCAGTGCCTTCGGCGTAAAGATAGAATACGTCACGGAGACGGAGCCTCTGGGCACCGCCGGAGCCTTGTTTCTCCTGAAGGACAAGCTGGGGGAGGACTTCCTCCTTCTCTGCGGAGACATCATCTTTGACGTTGATCTGGGCCGCTTCTATACTTGCCACAAGTCCCACGGCGGCGTGGCCACCCTCTTTACCCATCCCAACAGCCACCCCTACGATAGCGGGATCATCATGGCGGACGGGGAGGGCAGGGTGACCAACTGGCTGCACAAGGAGGATGAGCGCCTGTGGTACCGCAATCGGGTGAATGCGGGACTCCACTTTCTGTCACACCGGGTCTTTGAACAGGGCCTGTTTCAGGAGCTGAAAAAGGTGGATCTGGACCGGGAGGTGCTCAAGCCCCTAATCCCCACCGGTCAGCTTTTCGTGTACGACAGCCCGGAGTATGTGAAGGACATGGGCACGCCGGACCGGTTTTACGCCGTGACGGAGGATATCCGATCGGGTAAGGTGCGGCAGAAAAACCTGCAGAATAAGCAGAAATGCGTCTTTCTGGACCGGGACGGCACGCTGAACAAATATGTAGGCTTCCTGCGGGACATCGACCAGCTGGAGCTGCTGCCCGGCGCGGCGGAGGCCGTCAGAAAGATAAACGAATCCGGCTATCTGGCCATCGTGGTGACTAATCAGCCGGTCATTGCCAGAGGCGAGGTGACGGTGCCGCAGCTCCAGGAGATCCACAACAAGCTGGAGACCCTGTTGGGCCGGGAGGGCGCCTATGTAGACGCCATCTACTACTGCCCCCACCACCCCCACAAGGGCTTTGGGGGGGAAGTGCCCGAACTGAAATTTGACTGTGACTGCCGCAAGCCCAAGCCCGGTATGCTTCTGAAGGCGGCGGAGGATTTTCATATCGACCTGTCTGCCTCCTACATGGTGGGCGACGGAGATAACGATGTGCAGTGCGGCGTTAATGCGGGCTGCATCCCGGTGAAGATCGGCGAGGGGCCGGAGGGCTGCATGTGCTTCGACAGCCTGCTGGACTTCGTCAATCAGAGAATGTAAAAATTTTATTTGGAGGTGTGAACATGGAAGAGAAAACCAAAGCTTGCCTTGACCTGCTGATTGAGAGATACCCTGTGCTTGCCTCGCTGAAAGGGGATATTTACACCGCATACGCCATGCTTCGCGACTGCTATGAGGCGGGCGGGAAGCTGCTCCTTGCCGGAAACGGCGGCTCCTGCGCCGATGCGGAGCATATCGTGGGAGAGCTGATGAAGGGCTTCAAGCTGCCCAGAAAGCTCAGCCAGGAGATGTGTGAACGGCTGGAGCAAGCCAACGGGGAACGGGGGCCTGTTCTGGCCGCCTGCCTCCAGCAGGGTTTGCCCGCAATTGCCCTCAGTTCACATCAGGCGCTGAACACTGCCTTTATGAACGATGTGGACGGAAACCTGATGTTTGCCCAGCAGCTGGGTGTTCTGGGCTGCCCCGGGGATGTGTTCCTGGCCATCTCCACCTCCGGAAATTCCAAAAATGTGTTCGATGCCTGCGTAATGGCAAAGGCGAAGGGCATGAAGATCATTGCCCTGAGCGGCAAGACCGGCGGCATGCTGAAAAATATTGCGGATCTTTCGCTGATCATGCCCGGCGATGAAACCTATATGATACAGGAGCTGCACCTGCCGGTGTACCACTGCCTGTGTCTGATGCTGGAGGAGCATTTCTTCGGCCAGAGCTGATTTTTCCCGATGCTGCGAAAGCCCCGCAGCCTGTCCGGGAGAGCAGCATTCACCGGGAAACCGGACGGAGAGGAAGAGGACTTTTGTTTATCACCAAAGAGAATTTCAAAAAGAACAATTTGAATCTGCTCCAGTTTGTCATGGCGCTTCTGGTGATCTACAGTCACGCCTTTCCCATCGCGGCGGCAAACAGCGAAGGGGAGATCGTCATTGCACTGACCGGGGGACAGTACAGCACCGGTGGTCTGGCGGTCGCGGTTTTTTTTATCATCAGCGGTTTTCTGGTCAGCGCAAGCTATGAAAACGCAAAGGGCCTGTTTTCCTACCTGAAGAAAAGAATATTTCGCATTTTCCCCGGTTTTTTTCGGTTTTGGTCCTGAGTGCATTAGTTTTGGGCCCGCTGGTCACCACCTTGCCCCTGCGAGAATATTTCTCCGACGCGGCAACCTGGCGCTATCTGAAAAGCGTTTTTCTGTACCCCTTGTACTGGAATCTGCCGGGGGTCTTTGAACAGAATCTTTACAGCAGCTCGGTGAACGGGTCCATCTGGACCATTCCCTATCAGTTCGGCTTTTACATTCTGCTGGGCGTTCTGGGCTTTCTGGGGCTGCTCAGATACAAAAAAGTAAATTTATCCCTTTTCGCGGTTTTTGTCTGCGCCTATTTGACGAGTGATAATTTGTTTCCGAATGTGACGCATTTTTTGGGCATCCCGCTGAAGGAATGGCTGTACCTGGGGATGTATTTTACCGCCGGTATGGCGGCCTATGCCTTCCGCGACCGGATCGAACTGAGCCGGCGGGGGGCGATAACCTGCCTGACCCTGCTGCTTTTCGCCTGGATTGCCGAGGAGTATTATCTCTCCGTCTCTGTTTTCGGAACATATCTGATTTTGTATCTGGGCTACTGCACAAAACCCGTCCATTTCAGCCTGGCAAAGCTCTCCTTTGGCATTTACATCTATGCCTTCCCCGTTCAGCAGCTGTTTACCCATCTGTTCGGCGGGAGCATGAGCCCCTATTTGAACATGCTCCTTTCCGTCCCCATTGTGCTGCTGCTGGCCTGGCTTTCCGACCGGCTTATTGAAACGCCGGCCACCAAAATGGAAAAATATGTCACTCTTGAACCCCTGATCCCGGAAAAGCTAAGCCGGGCATGGGGGCAGCTCCGCGCTGCGTGGGAGCGTGTGCTCCGGCGTCTGGCCGGGATCTCCTGGGGCGGATACGCGGCGGTGCTGCTCCTCACCGGCGTGGTGGTATGGGCGGCGTTTTTCAACCTCCCCTCAAAAGTTGACTTCACATCGACCCGGCATCAGCCCTCCCGGGTCCTGGTGTCCGGCTATTACACGCAGAATAAAGATGAGCCTTTCGTGTTTGTCACGGACTCTTCCTGCATCCATCTGGGGCAGAAGCGGGGGATGACCTGTCTGGAGATCAAGGGCTTCCTTCCGGAAAGCTTTACGGATGTGAACAGCGTGTCGGTGTATTTCAATGACGCGCCGGTCCTTGCCGACGGGGAGCTCATCCCGGGACAGGTCTTCTCGTTTTCACTGACGGTTCCGGACCACCGGATGCTGATGGAAAAGGAAGTGTCCGTCCAGATTGTTTTTAATGCTGTGCACGAGAGAGAACCGGACAACACCGATATCCGTCAATTGAGTGCATGCATCACTTCCATCTGTATAAAAAAGAATTGACAGAGAAAATCCGCTCATCTGCGGCTTCACGCGGACAGTGCAGCGAAAGCCCTTCCGCGAAACTGCCGCAGATCGAATTGATCCATAGAGAAGACCTCCGTTTCTTCCCAGCTTGAAGGAATCAGGAGAGTTCTACATAAAGGGAGGAAAATAAGAAGAGATGAAAACTTCCTTGAAGAAGGCTCTGGCCGACAGCTTCCTGGCCTGCCTTCTTGCTTCGGTGAGCTTTGGCCTGATCGGCCCGATAACGCTGTATATCAGCAACCAGAGCGAATTTGCCTTTTATCTGACGGAAAATCTGCCCGCCCTGAATAAAGCCATAAAAAGCCGGAGCAGCGCATCCTGAAAAGTTTGCGCTGCTCCGGTTTTTTGTTTGTTACAGCATGTCAATAATGGCCTTTGCCTTCATGCTCCAGTCGTTTTCCCGGGCTTCCTTATCCAGCAGGGCGATGTAGTCCTGATCTTCACGCAGCGTCATGGCCTTGTCCAAAAGAGAAATGAACTCCTCATGGTCGTGGCCGATGAGGACGGATTCGTATTTCCGGCACTCGTTCATGTCGGTGGTGACGATGGGCTTGTGCAGTGCCATGTACTCGAAAATCTTCACCGGGCTTGTGGAGCGGGTGATGTCGTTGATGAGAAAGGGAATGGTCAGCACGTCGGCTTTGGCGGCGTAGTATTTCAGCACCTTGTAGTCCCGGGGGCCAAGGAAGAAAATGTTCTCCTCACCGGACAGGTTCTGGTCGAAGGACTCGTCATACTTGATGCCGAAGAGCACCACGCTGTATTTCCCGGTCTCCGCGATCTTCTTCACCAGCTCATAGTCAAACCACTTGGCCAGAGCGCCGTAATAGCAGACGATGGGCTTGCCCTTGTCCAGCACGGCCTGGAATTCCGGCTCAAAGGCGAAGGGCTCGTCCATGTGCTGGAAAAATTCGTAGTCCACGCCGTTGGAGGAGAACACCAGATTCTCCGTGCCCCGGTGGGCGATCACGTCCTGCTTTAATAGCTCCGCCGTCACCACTACATAGACGTTCTTGTGGCTCATCACATAGTCGTACTTGTCAGAGATGTTTTTGGGCAGGGTCTTGGTGCCGGCCAGCTCCGGGCTGATGTGGTCGATGTACTCATAGATAAAGCCGAAGCCGGAATTGATGTAGTTTTCGATGTTCTCCACCGACAGCTTCCAGTCCGTGGAGTAGAGCTGGACGAATTTGGGCTTTTGGCACTTGGCCAGCTCTCCCATTAAAATACGGTTTAACAGGATATTATTATAATTGAAAAGCCAAAGCCCGTCGGCCTTCTTTTTCAGGGTCTTGACCTTGTCGGTCATGGTGGTGACCTCATAGATCACCAGTGAGCCGTTTCTGGCCAGATTCCCGGCGATGTGCTGAGGCCGCTGGAACAAGGGCACATTGTAGCCGAAGCTGCTGCGCCAGAGGACAATACGCTCCGCGTCCTCCGCCAGCATCTGCTGTACCAGACGCCGGTATTTCCCCGGCTGAAACAACACGGCAAAGCTGATCCGATCCAGATAATTGGCCACCACATAGGCGTAAAGCTTTTTGCAAAAGCCGATGAAGCCGTATTTTTTATAGACGTTTACCAGCTTGGAAATCTTCTCTTTCATGCTTTTTTCACGCCTCGGAATTTCTCAATAATGGCGTCGGCGATACGCTGGCTGGCGTGACCGTCGCCGTAGGGGTTGGAGGCGCGGCTCATGCGCCGGTACTCCGCCTCGTCCGTCAGCAGACGGCGGGTCTCCCGGTAGATGGTCTCCTCATCGGTGCCCACAAGCTTCAGGGTCCCGGCCTCAATGCCCTCGGGCCGCTCGGTGGTGTCCCGCAGGACCAGAACGGGCTTGCCCAGAGAGGGGGCCTCCTCCTGAATGCCGCCGCTGTCCGTCAGGATAATGAAAGACCTGTTCTGGAAATTGTGGAAGTCAAAGACCTCCAGCGGCTCGATCAGGCGAATGCGCTCACAGCCGTCAAAGACTTCCCTTGCCACCTGCCGCACGGCAGGGTTTAAGTGGATGGGGTAGAGCACCTTTACATCGGGAAACTCGTCCACAATGCGGCGCACGCCCCGGAAGATGCTGCGCATGGGGTCGCCCAGATTCTCCCGCCGGTGGGCGGTGAGCAGGATGAGCCGCTCGTTTTCACCGATCCAGTCCAGCTCCGGGTGGGTATAATCCCCACGGACGGTGGTGGCCATGGCGTCGATGGCGGTGTTGCCGGTGACATAGATCTTCTCCGAAGGCACATTCTCCCGCAGCAGGTTCTCCCGGCTCAGGGCGGTGGGGGCGAAGAACATGTCCGTCAGCCGGTCCACCATCTGCCGGTTCATCTCCTCCGGGTAGGGGCTGTATTTGTTGTCGGTGCGCAGTCCGGCCTCCACATGGCCGATGGCTACCTGCTGGTAAAAGGCGGCCAGAGCCCCGGCAAAGGTGGTGGTGGTGTCACCGTGGACAAGGATAAGGTCCGGCCTTGCCTCTTTGATCACGCCCTCCAGCCCCAGCAGGGCGGCGGTGGTGATATCCGACAGGGTCTGCCCCTGCTTCATGATGTTCAGATCATAGTCCGGCGTGATGGCAAAGGTGTCCAGCACCTGATCCAGCATCTGGCGGTGCTGGGCAGTGACGCAGACGATGGACTCTGTCTCCTCACGGCGCTCCAGCTCCTTCACCAGGGGGGCCATTTTGATGGCCTCCGGCCGGGTGCCGAATATGCTCATTACCTTTATCATTTCAGTAACTCCCATCATATTGTTTTTTATTATGCGTAATGAACAAAGCCGACCGGCGTTGTTCAAACGCGAGCTTTTGGCGAAAAATGAAGAAAAAACCTTGCCCCTTCCATTGGGGGGGTGTGCTGCGCCCATGTGCATAAACCGCAATGTGGCTTATACAGCGGACAATATTATACCACGCCTTTCCCCGCTTGAAAATACCAAACTTGACCTTGACGCAGCTTTGGGGTATATTACAGAACAGATTGGAGAGAGCAAATGAAAAAAAGCCTGCGTTTATTATTCATTATATGCCTGATCCTCGGTCTCTGCGCCTGCGGCGAAGCGCCGGCGGAGAGCGGGGGAGAGGGACTGAATATTGTCTGCACCGTGTTCCCGGCCTATGACTTTGCCCGGGAGATCGCCGGGGAGAAGGCCAATGTGGTCTTGCTGGTGCCTCCCGGCTCCGAGGCCCACAGCTTTGAGCCCACGCCCCAGGACATCATCCGCATAGAAAACTGCGATCTTTTGCTCTGCAACGGCGGGGAGAGCGAGGCCTGGCTGGAGGAAATTCTGGAAGGCCGGGAGAATGATATCCTTACCCTCACCATGATGGACTGCGTGGAGACCCTGGAAGAGGAGACCAAAGAGGGAATGCAGGGCGTCTCTCATGACCACGAACATGAAGAACACGGGGAACATGAGGAGCACGGGCACGAAGAGGAGTATGACGAGCATGTCTGGACCTCTCCTGTCAACGCGGAGCTGATCGTCTCCGCCCTGTGCGAAAGGCTCTGTGAGATCGACCCGGAAAACGGCAGCTTTTACCGGGCAAACTGGAAAAATTATGTGGCGGAGCTGCAAGAGCTGGACACCGCCTTCCGTAAGACCGTGGAGAACGGAAAATTTGACACCCTGATCTTTGCCGACCGCTTCCCCGTGCGCTACTTCGTGGAGGAATACGGCCTGGATTACTACGCCGCCTTTCCCGGCTGTACCGACGATACGGAGCCTTCCGCCAGAACCGTGGCCTTTCTCATCGACAAGGTGCGGGAGGAGGGCATACCGGCGGTGATGTTTATTGAATTTTCCAATGAAAAGATGGCGGACGTGATCTGCGAGGACACGGGCTGCGAAAAGCTGCTGTTTCACTCCTGCCACAATGTGAGCGCCGAGCAGCTGAAAAACGGCGTCAGCTATCTGGAGCTGATGTGGGCTAATGTGGAAAGTCTGAAGGAGGCCCTGGGCTGATGGCAATATTGAACTGTGAAAACCTGTCCTTTGCCTACGATGGCAGGACCGTGCTGGAGGACGTGAACTTCAGCCTGAACGCGGGGGACTATCTCTGCGTGGTGGGGGAGAACGGCTCCGGCAAATCCACCCTCATCAAGGGCCTTCTGGGCCTGAAAGCGCCCCGGAGCGGCAGCATCACCTTCGGGGAGGGCCTGAAGAGTACGGAGATCGGCTATCTGCCCCAGCAGACCCAGCTTCAGCGGGATTTTCCGGCAAGCGTGTGGGAGGTGGTGCTCTCCGGCTGCCTCAACGGCCTTGACCGCCGCTTGATGTACAACAAGGCGGACAGGGAGCGGGCCAGAATGAACATGGAGCGCATGGGCATTGAGGACATCAGGGACAAGAGCTATCAGGAGCTCTCCGGCGGCCAGCAGCAGCGGGTGCTTCTGGCCCGGGCCCTCTGCGCCACCAAAAAGCTGCTGCTGCTGGATGAGCCGGTCACGGGTCTTGACCCCATCGCCACCGGGGAGATGTACAATCTCATCAAGCTGGTGAATCTGTGCGACAACATCACCGTCATCATGGTCTCCCACGATATCCACGAGGCGGTGCGCTACGCCACCCGTATCCTCCACCTGGGCCATCGGCAGCTGTTCTGCGGCAGCTCCGCCGAATATAAGGAGAGCGACCTTGCCCGCCGCTTTTTGGGAGGGAACCGGATATGAGCGAATTTCTGAATATGTTTTCCTACCATTTCATGCAGCGGGCCCTGGTGGTGGGCGTGCTGGTCAGCCTGTGCGCCGCCCTTTTAGGGGTGTCCCTGGTGCTCAAGCGCTATTCCATGATCGGCGACGGACTTTCCCATGTGGGCTTCGGCGCTCTGGCCATCGCCTCCGCTTTCAACCTGGCCCCTCTGGCCGTTGCGGTGCCTGTGGTGGTCATCGCGGCGGTGCTGCTCTTGCGTCTCAGCCGCAGCAGCAAGCTTAACGGGGACGCCGCCATCGCCATGATCTCCAGCAGCGCTTTGGCCATCGGTGTCATCACCGTGTCCCTCACCAGCGGCATGAATACCGAGGTTTCCAGCTACATGTTCGGCAGTGTCCTGTCTTTAAGCCGCAGCGACGCGGTGCTGAGCGTGATTTTGTCCGTTGCGGTGCTGGCCCTGTTCATTTTGTTTTACCCCCGCATCTTCGCCGTCACCTTTGACGAGACCTTCAGCCGGGCCACCGGCACAAAGACGGAAGTTTACAACACCCTGCTTGCCGTGCTCACCGCCGTCACCGTGGTGCTGGGTATGCGGATGATGGGGGCGCTTTTGATCTCCAGCCTGATTATCTTCCCGGCCCTCTCCGCCATGCGGGTGTGTAAGAGCTTCAGGGGCGTGGTGCTCTGCGCGGCCCTCATTTCGGTCATCTGCTTTGTGGCGGGCGTCACCGTGTCTTATTTTTTGGAGACCCCCACCGGGGCCAGCGTGGTGGTCACAGACCTGATCGCCTACGGCGTCTTCAGCCTTCTGGGTACGAAAAAATAAAGGTGTATGGTAAAGGCTCCTCTTCATGGGGAGCCCTTTTTGTGCAAAATTCAGCGCATATTCATAAAATT
Source organism: Clostridiales bacterium (assembly GCA_022782265.1). Lineage (GTDB taxonomy): Bacteria > Bacillota > Clostridia > Oscillospirales > Oscillospiraceae > Limivicinus. Next base: position 29,290 of record JALFOM010000149.1, read on the forward strand.
CCTGAATATTCAGGGATAAAATGAATACTATGCAAAGAAAATCGAAAAATTCCGAATATTTTTTCAAAAAAGTGTTGACAAGGACTTCGCTTAGTGCTATTATCACAATCGTTCCAAGCAATAATTGGTGAAAATGCTTAATTAAGAGAGGATCGTCAAAATGAAAAACATGAAAAAATTTGTTTGCCTGCTTCTTGCGGCACTTACCGTATTTGCTCTCTGCGCCTGCGGCAGCAGCGGCGAGAAAAGCGCCCTTCAGGAGATCAAGGACAGCGGCGTTCTGACTGTGGCTCTGTCCCCGGACTTTTCCCCCATGGAGTTCGTGGACTCCTCCAAGACCGGTCAGGAACAGTATGTGGGCTTCGACGTGATGCTGGCACAGTTCATCGCTGAAGAGCTGGGCGTCAAGCTGGAGATCCAGGCCATGAGCTTTGACGCCTGCCAAACCGCCGTCTCCACTGCCTCCGTCCCCATGTCCATCTCCGGCTTCTCCTGGACTGAGGAGCGTGCCGAGAACTTCGAGCTTTCCGACTACTACTACGCCGGCGAGAACGAGACCGAGCAGGTCCTGCTGATCCGCAAGGCCGACGCCGACAAGTACAAGACCGCCGAGGACTTTGACGGTGTTGACGTGGGCGCACAGAACGCTTCACTGCAGATGATGATGGTCACCGAGCAGCTCCCCAATGCCAAGGCGTACACCATCGGCGACATCGGCGTGGGCGTGCTGGAGCTCCAGAGCGGCAACATCGAGGCACTGGCTGTGGCCGCCGGCAACGCGGAGATGATCGTTGACTCCAACCCGGACCTGATGGTCTGTGAGTGGGAGTTTGACGTGAAGGCCGAGTATGAGGCAAACGTGGTTCTGATCACCAAGGGCGAGACCGAGCTGCTGGAGGCCGTGAACGCGGCGCTGCAGAAGGCCTATGACGAGGGCTACTACGGCGTCTGGTATGAAGAGGCCGTGGAGCTTGCCAAGAGTGAGACCGCGATGAACCTGACCATTGAGGACGATGCGTCCAACGGCTAAACAAGCACAGAAATGATTCAGACGGGGCGCTCTGAACAGAGCGTCCCGCGTCTGACGCCAGGAGAGAATATTCATGAATTTTATTACCATATGTGAAAACGTTGTAAAGCTGTTGGTCAAGTATTGGGACAAGTTCCTGCTGACCGGCCTGGGCTACACCCTGTCCCTGGCGGCCATCACCGTGTTTTTCGGCGCCATCTTAGGTTCCCTCATCGCGCTGCTGCGCATGTCCAAGGTGGCCCCTTTCCGCTGGATCGCCGCCGCCTATACGGAGATCATCCGCGGCACGCCTATGCTTTTGCAGCTGTATCTGTTCTACTTCGGCCTGCCCATGCTGATCCCCCTGCTCAACAAGCAGCAGTATGCCTGCGTGGCCATCGCCCTGGTGTGCAA
>JALFOM010000020.1 GCA_022782265.1 Clostridiales bacterium
TGCCCACCCAGCCGGGCGAGTATGTCCAGACCGCGACCGTGGGCGGCAACTACTCCTGCGAAAAGATCACCCGCACCATTGTCATCCAGTAAAACGATCAGATGATGATAAGACCCCTGCCGTGCAGCTGTGAAATGAACCCCAAAAGTTAGACAAAAATTGAATTAAGCAGCTCCAACGGTCTGAATCCTGTACTGTACAGGGCTCAGACCGTTTAGTTTTAATTTGATTCGGCGATTGTTGTAATAGTCGATGTAATCGACAATAGCCTTTTCGAGCTGGTCAATGGAATCAAATTTTTCCAGATAGAACAGCTCCGTCTTGAGCAGTCCGAAGAAGTTCTCGGCAACAGCATTGTCCAGACAAGTGGCTTTCCGAGACATACTTTGCGTAATTCCTTTTGCTTTCAGTAGATTCTGGTAGGACTTCATCTGGTATTGCCAGCCCTGATCCGAATGCAGAATCAGATTGTCAACCTTGTCCGGCAGCTTTTGAAAAGCACCTTCCAGCATATCCGTGATTTGCTTAAAGTTCGGATGGCGGCTCAGATTGTAGCTGACAACTTCGCCATTGAACAAATCAAGAATTGGAGACAGGTAGAGTTTCTGGTCGTTCACTTTGAACTCGGTAACATCTGTGACCCATTTCCGATTCGGCTGGTTTGTCTTGAAATGCCGTTCCAGCAGGTTTGGAGCTACTTCTCCAACTTCGCCTTTGTAAGAACTGTACTTCCTTTTTGCACGAACCTGACAGACTAAACCAAGCTGCTTCATGAGTTTCCGAACCGTCTTGTGGTTCACACAAATATCGTTGTTATGCAGTTCTTTTGTGATTCTGCGGTATCCGTATCGTTTTTTGTTCTCGTTGAAGATTATAACAATCTGTTCCTTTACCATCTGGTATTTGGCAGGATTCTGAGACTGGTGCAGATAGTAGTAGAACGTGCTGCGAGGAAGTCCGGCAAGTTGCAGCAGTGCTTTCAGAGGGTATTTCTGCCTTAGTTCCTGAACTACTTGTGCTTTCTGTTTTGGCGTTCCTCTTCCAGCACCAAGGCATTCAATTTTTTTAAGTAGTCGATTTCCATCCGAAGTCGCTGATTTTCTGCAATAAGATCTTCTTCTACTTGCTTATCCAGCTTTGGCTTCCGACCTTTCTGCGTCCCACTGGCGGCACAGGCTCGTCCTCGACGCTCTAACAGAAGCGCTTCTTCTCCTTCCTCCCAATAAATGCGCTCCCAGTCCCTGAGTGTACGGTCCGAAATGCCATATTCTCTGGACGCTCCCTTAAAGCTCAGGTTTTCTCTGTGGATTCGTTTAATGATTTCTACCTTCTGCGTTCCGTTGTACTTTCGTTGTCCCTTTGGCATACAAAAACACCCCATTTCCTAAACAGTATACCATACTGTCTAACAAATGGGGTGCAGTTCAAACCGGCAGGGAGCTGTTTTTTGCATTCAGTTGTCTGCTTCCACCTTGCTGAGCAGGATGCGGTCGTTGTCGAGGGCCTTGCCCGCGTTCTCACGGAACTTTTCGAGCAGGTCGTCCACAGTCATCCGGCTGCGCTCCTCGCCCTTGACGTCGAAGACGACGCGGCCCGCATCCATCATCAGGGTGCGGTTGCCCAGCTCCAGTGCCTGGTGCATGTTGTGGGTGACCATCAGGCATGTGATCTTCTTTTCCGTCACGATGCTCTGGGTCAGTTCCAGCACCTTTTCGGCGGTGGCGGGGTCCAGCGCGGCAGTGTGCTCGTCCAACAGCAGGAGCTTGGGGGTGACAAGGGTAGCCATAAGCAGAGTAAGCGCCTGCCGCTGCCCGCCGGAGAGCAGCCCTACCGGCTGCTTCATGCGATCCTCCAGCCCCATATCCAGCAGGGCAAGCTTTTCGCGGAAGAGCGCCTTATCCTTGCGGGAAATGCGGGAGAAGATGGCATTGGGCGCAGTGCCTGCCCGCAGGTAAGCCAGCGCCAGATTTTCCTCAATGGTCATATTGGGCGCAGTGCCCTTGAGCGGGTCTTGAAACAGATGCCCGATGACCTTGCTGCGCTGGTGCTCCGGCGCAAAGGTCATGTCCTGCCCGCCCAGCAGAATGCTGCCCTCGTCGGCGATAAAGCCGCCGGTGATGGCGTTGAACAGGGTGGATTTGCCCGCGCCGTTGGAACCCACGATGGTGGCAAAATCTCCGGCTTCCATCTGCAGGCTCACCCCATTCAGCGCCACCTTTTCGTTGACGGTGCCGGGGTTAAAGGTCTTGTGCAGGTCGTTCAGCTGCAGCATTTCCATTTTACTGTCCCTCCCTGTTGGTCACGGTGCGGCGGGCACGGGCAGCGTGCCGACGCTTTTCAAAGGCGAAGTGCTCCCGGATGGCGGGCATGGAGATGGCCACTGCCACAATGATGGCGGAAACCAGCTTCATGGCGGCGGCGGGCACGTTGAACCGCAGCGCCACCGCCACGATAAAGCGGTACAGGCAGCTGCCGAACACCACGCC